>CAZEZE010000055.1:0-11036 GCA_964516445.1 uncultured Chitinophaga sp.
TTTCATTATTGAAGAGAAGCAAATCGATATCTATGATACGGGGACCATATTTTTCCTCCCGCACCCTGCCCATAAGTTTTTCCGTTTTAAGAATACGGCGGATAAGCTGCTTTGCATTCAGGTAGGTTGAAATATGTAAGGCCTGGTTCAGGAAATCGGGCTGATCGGTCTTACCCCATGCCGCAGTTTCATAAAGGGAGGAGGCCCCGATGATGGTACCGCAATGCTGACCGATCAGTTCTCTTGCCGAAGCAAGATTTTGTTCCCGGTTGCCGAGGTTGCCGCCTGTCAGCAGGTAAGCGTTGTTCATGCGGTCAAATATCTTCATTTTCATCGTCAAAACAGGAACCGCCCTTTCTGATTTTTTACCGGTGAAAGCCTTAATTGAATACATTTGCCCGCCGGCATGAAAGATCAAATGCATCCTTACAGTCAGACCAAAGCACTCTGGGCCATCACCCGTGCCAGTTTCAGGGCCATTTTCGGCCATCCAAGCGCGATCATATTCAGTATTCTATTTCCCATCATTTTTGTTCTGATATTCGGGGCTTTCGGAAGCGGCGGGGGACAGACTTACCGTATCGCGCTGACACCGGACAGTGACACCAGTGAAGGGTTCTTTACCGGTCTCCAACAGATACCGGGGGTTAAGATCATACAGTACCCCGATACCCTGGCCCGCAATGAAGACCTCCTGAAGGGAAAACTGACAGCCATTGTTACCATCCATAAAAACACTGATTCCACCGGCAGGGAAACCTATGTGGTGGCCACCCGCTCCACCACCGCAAGCGCCAATACGCTCCATTCATTTATGGGAGCGCTGGATTATGTAAAACTCCGGCTGGAAAAAGTAATGCTGGAAAACAACGAGGATCTTGTCACCCTCGAAGATCCGCAGGTCCGTGAAGTGAGAAAATACAGGGCCATCGATTTTATCCTGCCGGGCCAGCTCGGTTTCTCTATCCTTTTTTCCACATTATTCGGGATCGCTTTCACTTTTTACGGTTTGCGCGAGCAACTGGTGCTGAAACGTTTTTATGCTTCACCCGTCAACCGGATCAATATCCTGCTGGGTATCGGGGTCAGCCGCCTTTTTTTCCAGCTGCTGAGCGTGGTGGTGTTGCTGTTGTTCGGGTATTTCGCGCTCGACTTCACATTACAGCACGGCATCCTTACGTTCTTCGAGATCCTGTTCATGACTATCATCATGCTCTTTCTGCTGATGGGGGTGGGACTTATTTTCAGCAGTATTGTAAAAAGTGATACATCGATCCCGCTTCTGATCAATCTTTTCGGGTTCCCGCAGATGATGTTATCCGGTACTTTTTTTCCCATTGAAGTATTTCCGGAATGGCTGCAAACGATCTGCCGGGCACTGCCCCTTACCCAATACAACGATGCCATCCGCAAGATCTCGTTTGAAGGTCTTCATATTACCCATTGCCTTACAGAACTGGGTATCCTGGGTATTTGGATGGTGATCACCTATGCGTTGCTGATCAAACTGCTTAAATGGGAGTAGGAGGAATGGTCATATAAGTCAAATCAGTCATAAGGTCAAATGAGGATCATTAAACTTGCCATTATTAGTGTCGTTGTTTTTTCATTGCTGATAACAATGATCTCGATGTTCTTTCCTTCCCGCGTGCGGATATCCAGGGCGATCGATATAAATACAGATCGCAAAACCATCATGCTGCAGTTAAGGGATACGGCTAACTGGATGAAATGGTACCCGGGGGCGGATTCGGCCCTGGTGCTTCCCCGGATAACCGCGATAACCGATTCATCCGTAAGCGCTGAAACGTATATGGAGAACGGGAGAAAAGGCGTGACAGGGTGGAATGTTTATGTAGCGGCCCTGCCCCGTACCGTAACTGTTCAGTGGTATATGGATTTCCGCCTGCGATGGTATCCCTGGGAAAAATTCTCCGGGTTGTTGCTGGAGAAAAGATACGGTCCGGTGATGGAGAGAGGGCTGGAGCGAATGAAAGAGCTGATAGGGCAAGAAATTTACTGATAGTTGTATATGGTTTCACGCAGAGGACGCAGAGCACGCAGAGGAAAAACATAAATCTCTGCGGGACATATCAAAAAAGCCCTCTGTTATGCAAATAAGATAAAAAGACTCAGTTAATCCATTAGTGAGTCCACCCTCATTCTCACATTTTTCTTATGAACTTCAGGTTCCTCTGTATCCCTTTGTATTTCGCTCTTTTCAGCGGGGAGTCCCTGAACGTATTACGAAAGGTTTCCTCCGTCATGGCTTCCCATTCTTTCGTTGATAAATTCAGCACTTCGGATAAGGGTTTGAATGCTTGCTCGCTGTGCGGTTTGCTGAAACGGTTCCAGGGACAAACATCCTGGCAGGTATCACAGCCAAACATCCATCCGTCAAACCGGTCCTTCATTTCCGCAGGGATCAGCTGGTCTTTCAGTTCTATGGTAAAGTAGGAAATGCAACGGCTTCCGTCGATCACTTTGTCCGGGAGTATCGCGTCGGTTGGACATTCATCCACGCAACGGGTGCAGGTGCCGCAATGATCGCGGGTGAATGGATCGTCGGCCGGCAGTTCAAGATCCGTTATCAGTGTGGCTATGAAATAAAAGGATCCGCTTTGCTTAGTGATGAGATTGCCGTTCCTGCCGACCCAGCCCAGCCCGCTTTGTTGCGCCCATGTTCGTTCCAGTACCGGCGCGGAATCTACAAAACCGCGGCCGTTGATCTCACCGATCTCCTCTTTGAGGGTTTGAAGGAATATCCTCAGCTTTTCTTTTATTACTTCATGGTAGTCCTTTCCGTAGGCATATTTGGAGATCTTTGGTGCCGCGCCGTCCTGTTGCTGCGAGGGATAATAATTTTTCAGCAGGGTGATCACGGAACGGGCGCCGGGTACCAGTTTCGTGGGGTCAGTACGCTGGTCAAAGTACTTTTCCATATACAACATACTGCCCTGGTAGCCATTCTTTAACCATCTTTCAAGTCTCCGGGCATCCTCATCGAGTGGTCGCGCCCGGGCAATACCGCAGTGATCGAACCCCAGCGATGCGGCTGTTCTTTTTATAACCAGGCTATGATCCATTTTTTGCATTCATTCACCCGGTATGCTAACCCGGGAAGACCGAAACAGGGTTGACAGGGCAAGTTTGATTTTTTTTGTGTAAAATTGATGAAGCGGATGGACTTTTTAATTCAAACTATTGTATGCGGGTATACTTATTTTTCGGGCTGATACTGGCTACCCTGGCAGCAGCCGGTCAAAGTCATAATAAGATCAAATTCGGTGATGTTTCGGAAAAAGATTTTGCCTCCCGTGTTTATTCCATCGACAGCAGCGCCAGTGCGGTGATCATCAGCGATATCGGTTCCAGCAAGATCGAAGGTAACAGCAAGGGCTGGTTCTCACTGGTGTTCAGGCACCATAAACGGATCCATATCCTGAACAAGAACGGGTATGATCTCAGCAATATATCGATCCGCCTTTTTTCCAATGAAGATGACGAGGAAAAACTGGAGAAATTAAGGGCTGTTACCTATAACCTGGAGAACGGGAAAGTGGTGGAATCGAAACTTGAGGTCAAAACCGGGTTATTTAAGGAAAAGGTCGATCAAAACTGGCTGATCCAGAAATTCACGTTTCCTAATGTAAAGGAGGGTTCTATCATTGAATATGAGTACACGATCAAGTCGGACTTCCTCGATAACCTGCAACCCTGGGAATTCCAGGGCTCTTACCCGAGGCTCTGGAGCGAGTATAATCTTTCATTGCCGGACTTCCTGGGTTATGTTTTTCTTACGCAGGGGTATAAGAAATATGATGTGGATGAAAGCAGGAGCCGGCTGGAGAGTTACCAGGTGATCAATAACCGCGACCCCGGCGCGATGGAACGTTATATCCTCAGCTCCAATGTGGCGGAATACCACTGGGTGATGAAGGAGGTGAAGCCACTGAAACCGGAAGACTATACTTCTTCCCTCGACAACCATATTGCCAAGATCGAATTCCAGCTCACAGAATTCAGGAAACCGTTGCTCGAGCGGCAATTGATCGAAAGCTGGGTAAAGGTTGCTTCCGACCTGATGAAGTCCGAATATTTCGGAAAACAGGTAAGCAGGGATAATGGATGGGTGAAAGAATTGACGGAACCTCTCCGCAGGGGAACAACCAGTAAACAGGAAGTCGCCAGGAAGATATTTTCCTGGGTCAGGGATAATTTTACCTGTACCGACCACAGCCGCAGAAGCATGGACCAGTCGCTGAAGAACCTGATCAAAAGCCGGAAGGGAAATGTTGCGGAGATCAACCTGCTGCTTACGGCCATGCTGCTGCAGGAAGATATCAATGCCTGCCCTGTCCTTCTCAGTACACGTTCCAACGGGCTGGTGTATTCCCTGTATCCCGTTCTGAGCCAGTACAATTATGTAGTGTCGAGGGCCATTCTGGGTAAGGATACTTTTTATCTCGACGCGAGTGAACCCTTGCTCGGTTTCAACCGGTTACCACTGCGCTGCTATAATGAAGAGGCCCGGGTGATCAGCGAAAAAGCAGAAGTGGTCGTCTTCAGCGCTGATGCACTGACCGAGACCAAGTATACCACTGTCTTCCTGGTCAATAATGAAAAAGGCAAACTTATTGGCAGCCTGACGCAGACGCCCGGGTACTATGAATCGTTTCTCCTGCGGGAGAAAATACGGGAAAAGGGAAAAGACTACCTGCCGGAGGAGATTCGCAAAGGGTTCGGTACCGATGTGGTCATCAGCAATTTCGGGATCGATTCGCTGGAGCAGTATGACGAATTGCTGGGGATCCATTATGATTTTGACCTGGCGGCGGAAAATGAGGATATCATTTATTTCAACCCCCTGTTCGGGGAAGGATATAAGGAAAATCTCTTCAAATCCGCAGAGCGGGCATACCCGGTGGAAATGCCGTTCACGATGGATGAGACCTATAACCTGCAAATGGAAGTGCCGCAGGGATATGTCGTGGATGAATTACCCCGGTCGGTAGTGGTAAAACTGAATGAGGAGAACCACGGGATGTTTGAATACCGCGTTTCCCAATCAGGTAATAATATCTCCTTCCGCTCGCGGGTGAGGATCGCAAGGGCCTATTTCCTGCCGGAAGAATACGAAATGCTCCGGGAATTCTTTAACCTCGTTGTGAAAAAGCATGCTGAACAGATCGTTTTTAAAAAGAAGTGAGAAAATGGTGAAGCAGGGTTTATTTTTTTTGCTCCTGTTGCTGCTGCCCTCGTTCCTGCGGGCGAGCGGCGGAGAATATGCGGTATCGCGTATTCCGCCGGCCTTACTGAAGAACGCCCATGTGGTGAAAAGGGCCGAGACCATCAGCTTTGAGATCATCAATACCGGCGAAGCGGTACTGAAAAAGAAATATGCGCTGACCATCCTGAATGAGAACGGCGACGGGCATGCCGGGTTTACGGAATACTATGACAAATTACATGAGGTGAAAAATATTGAAGGCCGGTTGTATGATGCTGAAGGAAGGGAACTGAAAAAGCTGAAGAATAAACAGGTCCTTGATCTTACGGGGTCCGATGATAATAACCTGGCTGATGATAACCGCCGCAAGGCTCACCATTTTTATTATAAAGTGTATCCTTATACGGTAGAATACGAGGTAGAGATTAAATATAACGGTACGCTGTTCTTCCCTTTGTGGTTGCCAAGGGAGGATGAATTCTATTCTGTGGAGCAGGGCAATTTTACCATCATTGCACCCGCTGCCTATGAAGTACGGTACAGGGCATACAATTATAACGGGCAACCCCTCACGGCAACAACCGAAAAAGGCAAAAAGTCAGTTACCTGGCAGGTGGCATTATTACCGGCCATTGAAACGGAATATGCATCTCCCGGCTGGCTGGAAATAAACCCGGTGGTGATCACTGGCCCGACGGAATTTGAGATCGAGAAATACAGGGGCGACATGAGCACATGGGAGGGTTTCGGACGTTTCATTTTTTCACTGAACCAGGGTCGAGACCAGCTTCCGCTGACAATAAAACAGGCGGTAAAGGAAATTGTGGCCAGTGAGGCTGACCCGAAATTAAAAGTGGCGAAGCTCTATGAATACATGCAGAAAAACACCCGTTATATCAGCATACAACTGGGAATCGGCGGCTGGCAGCCATTTGATGCAACCTATGTGGCAACCCGGTCGTACGGCGATTGCAAGGCCCTGACCAATTATATGTACAGCCTGCTGAAGGAAGCCGGTATCGGCTCGGTTTATACACTGGTCAATGCGGGCAGGGGCCGCGGTGATCTTTTCACGGAATTCCCATCGGCCCGTTTCAATCACGTGATCCTCTGCGTGCCTTTTGCAAATGACAGTATATGGCTGGAATGTACCAGCCAGACGCTTCCGGCCGGTTATCTCAGCGATTTCACATGCGACCGGTTTGCGCTGTTGGTTACAGAAGACGGAGGCAAACTGGTACGGACACCCAAATACGGGTTAAAGGATAACCTCGAGATCAGGAAGATCAAAGCCCTGCTGGACCCGGATGCTACATTACGACTGGATGCGACTACGTTATATACAGGATTGCAACAGGACAGTTATCATCAGCAAATTAATAACCTCTCCAAAGAAAAGGTAAAGGAGGCATTGCAGGAACAATTCGACTTTCCCACTTACGAGATCGCAGGTTTTGCTTACAGGGAAACAAGATCGTCGCCACCCACAATCGAGGAAAAACTGGATATCGTGGTCAGCAATTATGCCAGTATCACGGGTAAAAGACTGTTTCTTGTTCCCAATATCATGACCCGCAGCGGGCGCAAACTCACGCCCGATACAGCGCGCAGGTATGAGATTAACCTGCGGATGGAGTATACCGATATAGATACAGCAGAGATCAGCCTGCCTCCCGGTTATACACCCGAGGCCATACCAAAGGATATGGCGCTGAGCAGTAAATTCGGTACGTATTCCTGCAGTATAAAAATGGAGGGGGGTAAATTATATTATTACCGTACCCTGGAGCATTACAGCGGCCGTTTCCCGGTTTCGGACTACCCGGAACTGGTGAAATTCTATGAAACGATCTATAAGGCAGACCGGAATAAAGTGGTGCTGGTGAAAAACCAATAAACGGTTATTCTTCCCAGTGCAACCGGTGAAAAATGCGGTGCATGGCTGGCGCCAGGATGATGCCGATATTGGTAATGAATACCACCCCGCTGAATAGTGCGTAAAAGGAAG
The DNA here is from genome assembly GCA_964516445.1 of uncultured Chitinophaga sp. Classification (GTDB taxonomy): domain Bacteria; phylum Bacteroidota; class Bacteroidia; order Chitinophagales; family Chitinophagaceae; genus JJ008. The sequence continues at coordinate 7,239 of CAZEZE010000055.1, forward strand.
AGAACAATTTCCCGCTAACATTTTTAACCGGGTCCACCAGGCCCATTCCGCTTAGGATCATGGAGGCGTTGTGGAGTGAATCCAGCCAGCTAAGACCGGCCGTAAAATGATAGCCGGCCACACCAACTGCAAGGCAGAAGACCATTATCAGCAGCGCTACAAAAATATGTTTGATGATTCGCTGGTAAAAAGTAGCCCTGGAAACAACAGGTTGCTTATGGTGTTCGTACATATCCGTTTAATTTATTTGAAACAAAAATTTCACCGTTCAAATTAACTTTTTATTTTTTACAGGACCCCCATCTGTTTCCTTTAAAAGGTTCAGCGCCAGGTCCCGGCGGGTAAAGCGAGGTCAATGGGGTCTGAAAGAATTGCAGGCAACCGGCTACCGGTAAGACTTTCAGGCAGATAGAACTAACTTTATATGACATTGTTTCGGGATTTGCGGGCTTGGATAAATATTTGAGCAATGTCTTCAGTCGGCATGCCCGCCGAAGCCTTGGCGTAGGCGGGGCAGTCAGCGGTCTTTTATGAAGACTGACTTTTCGGACTCTTACCATGGACCATCGACTGTGGACCATGGACTAAAAAAACTACTATGAATCTTGGAAACTTCACCATAAAAGCCGCCGAGGCTTTTCAGCAGGCACAGCAAATTGCGTTCAACGCGAAAAGCCCCAATATTGAAACGGAACATATCCTGAAAGCCTTACTGGAGCAGGAGGATTCACCGGTTGAATACCTGTTGAAAAAAAACAATGTTACGGTCAACCTGGTGGACAGTAAACTCGATGAACTGATCGGGAAGCTTCCCAAAGCATCCGGTGAAGCCGCGCAGCAGATCAGCCGGGAGGCCAATAATGTGGTGCTTAGAGCCGGGGCGGCCCTGAAACAATTCAAAGACGAGTTTGTAACAACTGAACACCTGCTGCTGGCATTGCTGCAGGGCAGCGACAGTACCGGGAAATTGCTGAAGGATGCAGGCCTCACCGAGAAAGGATTGATCACTGCCATCAAAGACCTGCGCAAAGGTGAAACCGTAACATCGCAAACCCAGTCGCAGGAATACAACGCCCTTAACAAATACGCCAAGAACCTGAATGAACTGGCCCGCCAGGGAAAACTGGACCCGGTCATCGGGCGTGATGAGGAGATCCGGAGAACATTGCATATTCTTTCCCGCCGGACCAAGAACAATCCCATCCTGGTGGGAGAGCCGGGAGTGGGAAAGACCGCGATCGCGGAAGGCATTGCCCATCGTATCGTGAACGGTGACGTGCCTGAAAATCTGAAATCAAAGATCATCTACGCGCTGGATATGGGATTGCTGATCGCCGGGGCCAAATACAAAGGGGAATTTGAAGAGCGGCTGAAAGCGGTGGTAAAGGAAGTCAGCGACAGTGATGGTGAGATCATCTTATTCATCGACGAGATTCATACCCTTGTAGGTGCGGGCGGCGGAGAAGGCGCCATGGATGCTGCCAATATCCTGAAACCCGCTCTGGCCAAAGGCGACCTGCGGGCGGTGGGCGCAACAACATTGAACGAATACCAGAAATTCTTTGAGAAGGATAAAGCGTTGGAACGACGCTTCCAGAAAGTGATGATCGATGAACCCAGTGTGGAAGATGCCATTTCCATCCTGAGAGGATTAAATACCCGCGCCTCGCGCCCCAGCCGATGACCGAGGACATGCTCCTCACCGGCCCGCTCGAGCCCACCAACGAGTGGTATGCCGTCGCGAAGATCGCCGGCATCAAGCTCTGCCAGGCCTACCGGCGCCAGTACGGCTGCGACTTCATCAGCGCGATGCCGACCAATCTCTACGGCCCGGGCGACAACTACGACCCCGAGTCTTCGCACGTGGCGGCAGCGATGCAGGTCAAGGTGCACCGGGCGAAGGAGGCGGGCGCCGCCTCGATCGAGATCTGGGGCACCGGCACGCCGCGGCGGGAGTTCCTGTACGTCGACGACCTCGCCGACGCGCTCGTCTTCATGATGAAGCGCTATTCGGACGAGCCGCACCTCAACGTCGGCACCGGCACCGACGTCACGATCCGCGAGCTGGCGGAGATCGTGGCCGGGGCCGCCGGCTGGAGAGGCGAGTTCGTCTACGACCGCGCCAAGCCCGACGGCATGCCGCGCAAGGTGATGGACGTCTCGAAGCTCGCGGCGCTCGGGTGGACGGCGCGGACGCCGCTCGAGGACGGGTTCCGGAGCGCGTACGACTGGTACGTCCGGCACGCGGCCGGATGTCGGCAGGCCGCCCCGACCTAAGCGACCGCCGCGCGTACCGCCGCGACGATCCGGTCCTGGGTCGCGGCGTCGAGGTACGCATGCATCGGCAGGCTGATCACCTCGCGCGCGAGGCGCTCGGCGACCGGGAACGAGACGCCCTCCCATCCCGCCGCGTAAGCCGGCTGCTGATGCAGCGAGCTCGGATAGTGGATCGCGGTGGGAATGCCTTCTGCCTTGAGCGCGCGCTCGAGGCCGGCGCGATTCTCGGCGAGAACCGTGTACTGAGCGAAAACGCTGGTGCGGTCGGGACGCGTCTTAATCAGCCGGATCGCGGGTTCCAGCCCCGACAGCAGCGCGTCGTAGCGGGCGCCGATGCGCGCACGCTCCGCGACCTCCCAGTCGAAGCGCTCGAGCTTCGCCAGCAGCACCGCGCACTGGAGGCTGTCCAGTCGGCCATTGATCCCGATCCGCGTGTGGTGATAGCGGCCCGACTGGCCGTGATGCCGGATCTCGCGCATCGCCTGGGCGAGCGTGTCGTCGTTCGTGAAGACCGCCCCGCCCTCGCCGTAGCAGCCGAGCGGTTTCGAGGGGAAGAAGCTCGTAGCGCCGATCGTCGAGAGGGCGCAGCTCTTGCGAGTCTTATACGTTGCGCCGAAGCTCTGGGCCGCATCCTCGATCACCGGGATGCCGCGGCGCGCAGCGATCGTATTGATCTCGTCCATGTCTGCCGGCTGGCCGTAAAGAGACACGGGCATGATTGCCCTCGTGCGCGGCGTAATCGCCGCACCGATCTGCTTGGCGTCGATGTTCGCAGTGTCCGGCTCGGCGTCGACGTACACCGGCTTCGCGCCGAGCAGAACGATCATCTCGGCGGTCGCGGCGAAAGTGAACGGGGTGGTGATCACCTCGTTGCCGGGCTGGATCCCGAGCGCCATGAGCGGCACGAGGAGCGCATCGGTACCGCTCGCCACCGCCACGCAATGCTTCGCACCGGTGTAGGCGGCGAGCTTCTGTTCGAGCTCGGCGACCTCGGGGCCGAGGATGTACTGACCGTGGTCGAGGACGCGCTGGATGCGGGCGTTGACCGACTCGCGGAGGTGGCGGTATTGGGTCTTGAGGTCGATGAAGTCCATGGGGCCTCGAGCCGCAAAGGGTGCGCGCAGTCCAGCCTGGCACCGCGGGCGCGAGGCAAGTTTAGCGAACTGCCATACGGGCCGCGAGTACACATGAGCCGGGGGTCGTCTGGCCCCGCGATTGCGAGCCGGAATTAGTTCGGCTCCGCGCGTGGGGTTGCGTGAAAACACATGTTCAACGGTTGAACATACTGGTATACTCGCCCGCCGAGTCGATGGTTCGGCCAATCCCTACCCCGTGCTTACCGATAAGGACCGCTATCGCATCCTCAAGCGCCTCGCAGACGACCCCGGGGCCAGCCAGCGCGCGCTGGCGCGGGAACTCGGGATCAGCCTAGGAAAGGTCAACTACTGCCTGAACGCGCTGATCGAGCGGGGACTGGTAAAGGTCGACAATTTCCGCAGGAGCGATAACAAGAACGCATAC
>CAZEZE010000056.1:0-11007 GCA_964516445.1 uncultured Chitinophaga sp.
ATGGTATTGGGTGTATACGTTGCCGGGATCGTTACAGGAAATCCGTTCTGTACGGTCATTTCCGCGGGCATTGTAATAACCGGCAGTGGGTTTACCAACAAGCTCTGCGTGGTGGTATCCCTGCAGCCCGTGCTGTTGGTGGCGATGGCCGTAATGGTAAATGATCCCGCGGCGGGATAGGTCTGCGCCGGCGGATTTTGCTGCGCTGATGCATTACCGTTAGGGAAGGTCCATGACCAGGTCACCACGGACGTATCCGGCTGGATAAAGACCCCGCTGTGCAGCAGGGAATTATTGATACATAGGACCGAGTCGCCGCCGATATCGATCAGGGGGCGTTGTACCACGGCCACCAGGGCAGGTTTGGTAAGGGTGTCGATACATCCCTGTTGCGTCTCCACGATCAGCCTGACGGTGTAAAGACCGGGGCTGTTGTACAGGTAGGCCGGGCTTTGCTGTGTGGACGTACCGCCATCGCCAAAGGACCAGTTGTAGGATATGACAGGGTCATTGAAAGTGGTGGAATCACTGAAGTTGACATTTGCAAAATCACAGAACAAACTGTCATCCAGGCCAAATTTGGCGGTTGCACCAATCGCGAATATGGTATCGATCCCCGGGAGAGGTATCTGGCAGCCAGCCGGGTCTTCCATGATGACCTTTGGCAGGAAATTACCGAAAGAATTATAAATATGCGTTACGTTAGGAGTAGTGGTGACCAATGTATTGCCATCTCCAAAATCCCAGAAATAAGAGGCCATGGGGCCCGGGCTGAAAGTATTCAGATTTACACTGAGCGGTTTGCATCCGCCAAGCGGGAGGTAGTTCATATTTGAACCCACCGTATCATAAATGGTAACAAAGCGGGTCAACGAATCCTTACAGCCACCCGGACTGGTGATCACCAGTTTCACCGGGTACGTGCCGGGAGTATTATAGAAGTGTGTCGGGTGAGTAACCGTTGATGTTCCTTCCCCGGGTCCGAAATCCCAGAAGGAGGAAGTATAAAAAGAAGAGGTGTTGGTCAGTTGCACTTCCATTGGTGTACAGGAACTGATCGAATCATTGAATGTAAAAGAGGGTACAGGTACATCAACGCGGATAAAATTATTTTTGGTGATGGAATCGGCGCAGCCGTACGCGTCGAGTATCAGCAGCTTGACATTGTATAATCCCGTGGCAGTGTAAACATGAGTGGGAGATGCCAGTGTTGAAGTATTACCATCCCCGAAATCCCAGGTGCTGCTGAATCCCGCCGGCGTTGAAGCATTGGTAAAGGTCACCGTTGCATTCGGGCAGGTGAGGGTATCGGCTGATGTGAAATCCGGTATGGGATCAGTGGCTGTTACAAGATTGTTCAGTGTAATGCTGTCGCGGCAACCTACCGCGTCGGTTACGATCAGTTTTACGTTAAAGGTTCCGGGAGTGTTATACGTATGCTGGAAAGGCGGAGCGGCAAAGGTCTGCGAATTTCCGTCGCCGAAATCGAACTGCCAGCTTGAAATCGCGTTGATACCGTCGCCGGTGGAAAGATCATTGAAGGTGGTTGTCAGCCCGGTACAGCCTGCTACATTCGTTGCATTGAATCCCGCCACTGGACCGTTCACGCGAATATAATTGCTGATGGTTCGGGTATCCGTACACCCATTAATGTCGGTGGTGGTTAGCGTGACGGTATACGTCCCGGAATTTACATAGGTGTGATTGACCCCGGGAACCGCCAGGTTGGTCGTGGCGCCATCACCGAAATCCCAGAAATAATTCGTGATATAGGTGGTATTGATATTGATCGCTGTAAAGGCGATATCAGCCACCCGGCAGGCTGTGGCAGGTGTTGCTGTAAAATCCGGGTTCTCATCCACCGCAATAACCGTTTGATAAAGCGTATCGGCGCATCCGCCGTTCCTTACGATCAGCCGCACGTTGTAACTGCCCAGCGCAGGGAATATATGTACCGGGTTCTGTACTGTTGACGTATTCCCATCGCCAAAATCCCAGTCCCAGCTCAGCGGAAGTATGGATTGGTCCGTAAAACTGAAGCGCAACCGGTTACTGCAGTCGGGAACGATATTGAAATCGGCGATCGGCGGGAGCACATAGATATAATTGGTCCGCGTCAATGTATCGGAACACCCATTATTGGTGGCGATCAGCCGTACGCTGAAATACCCGGTATCGTTGTAAGAATGCGCCGGGTTTTGAACAATAGATGAACTGCCATCGCCAAAATCCCATGACCATTCGTCAGCGGGTACGGACAGGTCCGTGAACTGAACGGGCTGATGCGCGCAAACGGGAATGGGAGAGGCGCTGAAATCGGCGACCGGTTTGGATCCCACCCTGATGGCATTGACAAACGTGGTATCGTCCGTGCAACCGGAACTGGTAGTGATGGTCAGCGTGACATTATAGGTTCCCTGCGTGTTATAGGTATATACGGGGTTGGGTAAAGCGGAAGTACCGCCGTCACCAAAATCCCAGCTATAGGAAGTGACAGCGTCCACGGATGTGATGACGGGATTAAAGTTAAACGTAAAGGGGATGCATCCTCTAGCCGGCAAACCCGGGATACTGATCAGTGCACGTCGCAGGATAATATAATCAGGTCTGACGATCGTGTCATTGCATCCGAATGCGTTAGTCGCAATAAGGGTGACCGTAAAACTTCCGTAGCTGGTATAGGTATGCGTTGGGTGTTGTGCCGTGGAGGTATTCCCGTCGCCAAAATCCCAGTTCCAGCTTACTGCGCCACCCGTGGAAAGATCCTGGAAGTTCACGGTAAGAGGTGGTTCGCACCTGGAAGTGATGGGGGCGGTGAAATCGGCAACCGGGTTAGGGTTTACCGTAATACTTTGAGTGACCGAGTCATTGCAACTGGAATAAGTATTGTAAAGGGTAACAAGGTAAACACCCGGTGTGCTGTAGCTGTGTGTGGCGTTGGTAGTGCTGGCGGTTCCGCCATCGCCGAAATTCCAGAGGGTGCTTACAGGTGCCGGTGAACTGGTATTCGTGAAATTGGCGGTTTCACCTGCGCAGACCTCGGTCGGGTAATTAAAAGAAGTTGTAAATCCCCCGATCACGATCGGGTTACTCCAGGCGGTATCCTGGCAACCGGCTGTACTGAATGTAACAAGTGTAACAATGTAACTGCCGCTGGCGGCATAAGTATGAACGGGGTTGACGGCGGCGGAGAAATTGCCATCGCCGAAATTCCAGAGGTAACTCAATGTTGGCGGACCGGTGGAAGTATTGGTAAAGCTGATATCCGCGGGTGGGCGGCATACCGTTGCCTGAGTATGCGTGAAACCGGAAGTGACTCCATTGGTCACCGTGATGTAATTGGTACGGCTCAGCACACGCGTACAACCCTTGTCATTCGTCACCCTTAATGTTACAGAATATGTGCCTGCCGCCGCATAGGTTACAAAAGGGTTTTGTAAAGTGGAAGTGACGCCATTTCCAAAATCCCATAACCAGGAAACATTGGTATTCCCGGCACCGGCTGTCGACAGGTCCTGGAACTGGACCCGCAGCGGAAAGCATCCGCTTGTGGTATTGGCCGAGAAATTGACGGTCGGGGATTCATAAACAGTAACATATTGTGTACGTGTAAGTGTATTGGATCCGCCGGCATTCGTGGCTGTCAGCGTTACTGTATAAGTGCCGGGGGTAAAATAAGAAGCTGTTGGGTTTTGCAGGGTGGAAGTGTTTCCGTTCCCGAAGTTCCAGCTCCATGAAGTCGGGTTGCCGGTCGATTGATCCTGGAAGACAACGATCATCGGGGAACAGCCCGCTAATGGAGACCCTGTGAAATTCGCCACGGGGGCCTGGCCGGAGACCAGTTGGGCCGATAACAGGGTAAATGCCTGTAATACAATTAGTTTTGTAAGGATATTGTGGTAGTGCTGCTTCAAATGGCACTTGTTTATTAATGTTCTGTTTTGAAAACGAACTGTTTCAGCAAAAATTATTCCCTAAACCCTGTTTTTACACGATTATGAATAATAATTAATTCATTCAGGGTGTAATTCTTCAGGTAAACAAGAGTTGCAGAAGCTGAGACAGGTTAACTCGTAAAATGTTTAAAGGACAAAGGGGCCGGATAAATACAAATGTAAACAGAAAAAGAGGAACAAAGCACTATTGTTTATCAAGCCGCATGACCCGGGTTTCACCGCCAACAGTCTGGTATGCTTCCACATAGGTCCAGCTATTGCGCGTGATGTTCCAGGTTCCGTTGATAAGGGTAAGCGGGTAAACGGCACCAGTGAAATTGGCCCAGGTGGTGTGATTGGCCGAATTGCCGTCCCAGTTGCCGGTTTTTTCAACGCTGCCGTTATTAATGGCATCAACGGTCTTATTACTGTAATACTTGAAACGGTAAGTGGAAAAGTCGGAAGTGATATTATTCCCGGCATTGGTGAAACTGGTGATCGCCCACTGGCCGTCGGTCATGGCCTTGATGACAAGGTCTTCCTGGATGTCCTGGATCGTTTTTTTACAGCTGCTGAATGTCACTAGCATGGTTACAAAAAACAGGAAAGGTTTCATAAAGCTTGAATAGTGTCATGCAAATTACACTTATTCCCTTGCTGTTGCAAGTCCGGTTTATACAAATCCGCGTAAAAAGAATATACCGCCGGTCACCTGTTGTTTTGTGGTTAACTGTCAGCAGGTTAATTTCACATTTTAAAACCTGATGAAATCATTCTATCGCAATCTTATCCTGCTCACCGGTCTGTGCTGTAGTGCCGCTTCAAACGCGCAGGCTCCTGTTGACTTACTGGAAAGATGGGCAAGACTCTATCCCATTGAAAAAGTCTATCTCCACTTCGACAGGGATCAATACGTGGCGGGAGAAACGGCCTGGTTCAGGGCCTATCTTTCTTCAGATCATTTGCCGGATACCATCAGTACCAGTTTACAGGTGGAGCTTGTTAGGAGTAATTTGGATGTACAGGAAAGGGTGATGGTGCCCGTTTTTGCCGGCACCGCTGCCGGTCAGCTTCAGCTTCCCGACACACTCCGTACGGGTATGTATACGATAAGGGCCTTTACGCCCACCATGGCCGGTCATTCACCTGACTTCATTTTCAGGAAAGGCATTTATATAAACGGAAAGAAGACTGCCGAAACTAACGTTGTTGCAAAACCGAAATTGATTGTCGATTTTTTCCCCGAGGGGGGGAACCTGGTCACCGGGTTTATGAACATGATCGCTTTTAAAGCAGTGGATGAATACGGTTTGCCGGTCAGTGTTAAGGGGGTGGTTCGAAATAGTAAAGGCGAGGAACTGGTCCCGTTCTCCAGTTACCACGACGGCATGGGCTTGTTTGAACTCACACCCGTCGCAGGAGAAAAATATGTGGCTACGGTCAGCGGTTCGGTAGCACAAACATTTGCATTGCCCGATCCCGTTGAAAAAGGGATCGCCTTGTCAGTGATCCCTCACCCGCAGGGCAATTTCTTTGAGATCCATCAAAAAGCGAATGAACCGTCCTTTACCGCCGCTTACATGATCGGCCAGATGCAGCATCGCGTCGTCTTCCGTTATGATTTCAAAGCCACGAAAGAGTCATTGCAGGGTGTAATCGACACAAGACATCTTCATTCAGGTATTTTACAGTTGACGGTATTCAATAAGGACGGACTGCCGTTGGCGGAAAGATTGTGTTTTGTCAACAACCGGGAATATTTGCAAACAGCCGTGTTACTCGCGGATACACTTAATTTCTCCGCAAGGGGGCGCAACCGTTTCAGGATCGCCATGACGGATACCGTGCAGGGAAGCATCTCTGTTGCCGTCACCGATGCGGATTATGAAACAACCGTGGAAAGCGATGAAAATATAGTATCCACCCTTTTACTGACCGCTGACCTGAAAGGATATGTGCACCGGCCTTCCTATTATTTTTCCGCGCAGAATGATTCCGTGACCACGGCGGCCGACCTGCTGATGATGACGAACGGGTGGCGGCGTTTTAAATGGAGTGAACTGGCCAGGCAAAAACTGTCGCCGGTTACGCAGTCTGCCTATATTACGATCGCCGGCCGGGCCACATTGAAAGGCACCAACCGTCCTTTTGGGGATAAATCCCTGTTGCTGCTGATGAATAATATGAGCGAAAAGAAGAACAGGAACACCTATATGCTCCAGACGGACAAAGAGGGGAATTTCCTGATCGACTCCCTGCTTTTTTTTGACAGGCACCGTCTTATATTCAGTGATGTCCGCGGTAAAAAAAGCCAGTATATCGATATTAAACTCATGGGTGACACACTTCGCCGGCCTTTTGCATGGTCTGGCTTTGGAGCGGCTCCTTTCAGACCTGCGGCCACGGTACTGGCTTCACGCTGGCAGCAGGATTATAATGAACTATTAAAGGAGAAAGGACTGTTGCTGGAAGGTATAACGATCAAAGTGAAAAAGAAAACACCGATGGAAGAAGTGGATGAACGCTATACAAGCGGGATGTTCAGCGGGGATGCGGTCCGCGCTATTGACCTGGTGCATTCGGACGAAGCGTCTCCCTATGCAAATATTTTTGATTACCTGCAAACAAGGGTGCCCGGTCTGCAAATATCAAGTGAGGGTGCCGATTATATTGTGACCTACCGGCAGGGGCCTTCCGCCAGTTCCATGGGTCCGGTCCCGATGACACTGATCCTGGATGAGATTGAAACGGATCCTGCAGTGATCGCCACGATACCGGCAAACCAGGTAGCACTGGTGAAGGTGTACCAGTCATTTGTGGGAGCCTGGGGAAATGCACCGGGCGGAGTGCTGGCAATCTATACCAAGAAAATGGAAGACATGACCAATTCCGGGATCACATCATCGATGTTCATTTACAATGGTTATTCGGTGGTGAAAGAATTTTATGCACCGGATCATAGCCTGCCAAAAAAATCAGAAAAACCCGATAACCGGATCACGCTGGACTGGCGCCCAGGTATTTTCATCAATAATATTAATCCACGCGTCCCCTTCAGTTTTTATAACAATGACCGTACGCGCAGGTTCAGGGTTGTGGTGGCGGGTATGACCACTGCCGGTAAACTGGTATGGCTGGAAAAAATATTCGCGGCGAAATAAAAAAAACCCGGTCCTTTGGATACCGGGCTGGTTTTTTCAATTCCCGAAATACTATTTAGCGGGGAAACCCGGGTGATTCTTTACTTCATTCATTTGCTGGGTATGACGGTTGCTGTGCGCGGCAAGCATCAGGTATAACTGGTAACAATCAATGCTGCCGAAGGGCATGGTCACCACATGATTGCGCATATCCTCCGTAGATGTTTTCATATATTTTATATGATCCGTCCGGATCGTTTTAAAATCAGCGATCGCTTCATCTATCGACTGGTATTTAATATTCCGGGGCTGCAGGGGATCGACAGCCTGTGCTTTCTTGCTCCTGTCCTGTATCATATTCACAAATTCCTGGTCAGTCAGTTTGACATCCGGGCGCTTTTCAGGATTGGCCGGTGATTTCATTACAGCTTCCAGCATCCCCCAGAGACCTTTTTCGGCGGCCACGATATGGTAGAAACATTCTTTTACCGACCATTTTTCCGGCGATGCCTTATAATTGAGCTGTTCTTCGGAAAGGCCTTTGACCGTTTTCAGGGTTTCTTTATGGGTATCTTTCATCAGGCCAATCGCGTACTTTCTTTCGGATTTAGACAGCGAATTATTATTGATGGTCCCCGCAAGGCCGGTAATAACAAGAAGGCTGAGCAGCAAACGGCCGGTCGTTCTTTTTAACATAACACATATTGTTTATGATACCTGGATAAGGGCGTTATCCAAAGGGCGGGAAGGAAAGGGAAAGTACAAAAGTTTTTCAAACGGGCAATATTGTTTTTGGGAAGAGTCTTAGTTTGAAATTATTCCATGCAGAGAGCCTTTAGTTATTTCTCGCAGCGCCCTCGGCGGTTCGCAGCGATCGCCGCGGGAAAAAAGCACGCAGAGGGCGCAGGGAACGCAGAGAATGAAGTTGATCAATTAACTCTGCGTACGCGGTGGGCGAATTAACAATTATCTTACTCCGTGCCTTTGTGTCTTTGTGCCTTCGTGGCTAAATATGTATTTTTTCAATGCAATGGTTTTTTCTTCACCATACCGCCCTTTGTATCCCGGATGCTTTGCATCACGATAAAGGCATGCGGGTCAATTTTCTCAATCTCGCTGTTCAGGCGGCTGATCTCCAGCCGGGTGACCACGGTAAAGATGATGTCTGTTTCGGCATCTGATTCACCTCTTTTACCATACCCTCTTTTACCGGAGTAAATGGTAAGTCCCCTTCCCATTTTTTGTTTGATGAAAGCGGCGATCTCGCTGCTATGCGGTGATATAATGGTTACCCCGGTGAACTCCTCAATACCTTCCAGGATAAAATCAACGGTCTTGGCTGCAGCAAGGTAGGTGAGGATCGAATAAAGTGCCGTTTCAATGGTAAGCAGGTAAGCGGCGACAGAAAAAATGATGATATTGAAAATGAGGATGAAATCCCCGACGGAAGGACTCTTCTTCCTGCTCAGGAAGATGGCCAGCACCTCGGTGCCATCAATGACACCGCCGCCGCGGATACATAGCCCGATACCGGCTCCTATGAAAAAACCACCAAATACGGCCACCAGTAATTTATCACTGGTCACCACCGGGTAGGGCAATACAGCCACTACAAAAGCCAGCAGGGCAATGGCCCCGATGCTTTTCAGGCTGAATATTCTGCTGATCTGTTTTGAACCCAGCAGGATAAAGGGAAGATTGATACATATGATCAGTAAGGAGAGTGAAACGCCCGTCTGCTTATTGACCAGCAGGGAGATACCCATAACCCCGCCATCGATCAGTTTGTTGGGAATCAGGAAACCCTGGAGACCAAACCCGGCTGACAGTACTCCCAGCAGCATCATGGTCACCGAACGCAGCTCGCGCCGGATCATTTTCCGCAAACGCCAGGCGCCCTTGGCCAGTTCGTAGCGGCTCACTTCCTCGTGGTCTTTTTTGCCCAGGGATTTCTTTATTTCCTGGACGATCCGTTTATTTTTTTGCGGGTCAAGCGGCATGCTTAAAGTTAGGGAATGAAAGGCTGTTACATACAGGTAAAGCCTCAAATTCTTATCTTGGTCATATGAAGATCAATGAAGTAATTGCTGTCCTTGAATCAAGGGCCCATCCTTCCCTGCAGGAAAAATATGATAACACCGGGCTGCTCACCGGTGATGGCACCCGGGAATGTACAGGGATCCTCTGTACACTGGATGCAACGGAAGAAGTGATCCGGGAAGCCGTTATAAAGAACTGCAACCTGGTAGTGGCGCATCATCCCATTATATTCGGGGGATTGAAAAAGATTAATGGGAATAATTACGTGGAGCGTTCAGTCATTGCCGCGATCAAAAATGATATCGCCATTTATGCCATTCACACCAGCCTCGACAATGTAGCCGGCGGGGTCAATGGGAAGATTGCGGCTTTGCTTGGATTGAAGGATATAAGTATGCTGCTTCCCAAAGAAGGAATACTCCGGAAGCTTTTCACGTTTGTACCGGCCGGTCATGCGGAAAAGGTAAGAAACGCGGTTTTCGCTGCGGGCGGCGGACATATCAGCAACTACAGCGAGTGCAGCTTTAATACCGAAGGCACCGGCACCTTCAAAGCCGGGGAAGGAACCCGTCCTTTCGTGGGTGAGCCCGGTAAACTGCACCTGGAAAAAGAGATCAAAATCGAGATCATCTTCCCGGTATTTACCGAACGGAAGATCCTCGAGGCCATGAAAGGAGCGCATCCTTATGAGGAAGTGGCCTATGATATAATTACCCTGTCCAATCAGCACCCCGGGATTGGTTCAGGCTTATTGGGTACATTGCCCCATGCCCACGCTGAAAATGAGTTTTTGGTAAAATTGAGATCGGTTTTCGGGGTACCCGTTGTTCGTCATACCCGGTTATCAGGAAGGCCCGTACAACGGGTTGCTCTCTGTGGCGGTGCTGGCAGTTTCCTGATTTCCAAAGCCTTATCTGCCGGTGCTGATGCTTACATCACATCCGATATCAAATACCACGAGTTTTTTGATGCCAATGACAGGCTCCTGTTATGTGATGTGGGGCATTATGAGAGCGAGCAGCATACGATCAGCCTTTTACAGGAGGTACTGCAGCAAAATTTCCCTACCTTTGCCGTCCTTAAAACAGGGGTGATAACCAACCCGGTAAACTACTTTTAGAGGCGGTGGCCGGGGTTTAGAACGAACAGCAGAAGGATCTACCCTCTTATTGTAAACACGAAACAGCAAACGCAGAATGGCAAACGTCAAAGAATTTTCAGTCGAAGAAAAACTAACTTCCCTGCTGACCCTTCAGAAGATCGAAAGCAAACTGGATGAGCTGAAGATCCTGAAAGGGGAATTGCCGATGGAAGTGGCCGATCTGGAAGATGAGATCCAGGGCCTTCATGCAAGACAAACCCGTATCGAAGAAGAGATCAACGGCGTAACGGATTTCATCGAGCAGCGTAAAAATGCCATCAAGGAAGCCGAGGCGTTGGTGAAGAAATATGAGAAGCAAAGCACGAACGTAAAGAATAACCGTGAATTCGAGGCGATCAACAAAGAGATCGAGATGCAGCAACTGGAAGTGAAACTGGCGGAGAAACATATCAAGGATGCGACGGATGAGATAGCCGAAAAAGCCGTATTGCTCGAAAAGGCAAAGAAGAATATCGCCGGAAAGGAAGGGGTGCTGGCTACCAAAAAAGGTGAACTGGAGAAGATCATCGCCGCGAATGAAAAAGAGGAAAGGCATTTCAACAAGATGGCCAATGAAGCCCGCGAACATGTGGACGAAAGACTACTGGCCGGTTATGACAAGATCCGGAGAAGTTACCGCAACGGCCTGGCAGTGGTACCCGTTGAAAGGGATGCCTGTGGCGGTTGTTTCAATGCCATTCCCCCGCAAAAGCAGAGCGAGATCCGCCAGCACAAGAAAGTGATGATCTGC
>CAZEZE010000057.1:0-10937 GCA_964516445.1 uncultured Chitinophaga sp.
TCACATTTATACATTCGAGGCCTTTGTGGAAGGCGACTGCAACCGGGTGGCCCGCAGGGCCGGTAAAACGGTGGCCGAAAAACCCGGCGCCAACTCTTTCAATCCCCTGGTGATCTACGGGGGTGTAGGGCTCGGCAAGACCCACCTGGCACAGGCCATTGGAAATGAAGTGAAAAGGCTTCATCCCAACAAGGTGGTGCTGTATGTGAGCTCCGAGAAGTTCATCAACCAGTTCATGGATCACAGCCGTAACAACGCCATCAACGACTTTATCCATTTTTACCAGTTGATCGATGTATTGATCCTTGATGATGTGCAGTTTTTTGCCAAGGCGGAAAAATCCCAGGATGCTTTCTTTGCCATTTTCAACCACCTGCATCAATCCCATAAGCAATTAGTACTTACTTCGGATAAATCCCCGAAAGACCTGGAAGGCGTGCAGGAAAGACTCCTGAGCCGTTTCCGCTGGGGACTAAGCGCCGACCTGCAGGTGCCCGAATATGACACAAGGATCGAGATCCTGGAAAAGAAGATGAAGAACGACGGGCTGGAAATGTCGAAGGAAGTCGTGAAATACATTGCCTATAATATCAGCAATAACGTAAGGGAACTGGAAGGCGCATTGATATCATTGTTGGCACAATCTTCGCTAAACAGGAGAGAGATCGACTTAGATCTTGCCAAGAAAGTGTTACGCAATTTCGTCAAATCATCCAGCAAAGAGATCACGATCGAGACCATCCAGAAAATGGTTTGCGAATACTTTGATGTGCCGTATGACAAGCTCCTGCAGAAGACACGCAAACGGGAGATCGTACAGGCCCGCCAGATCACGATGTACCTTGCCAAGGCCTTTACCAAGAACTCATTGAAAACGATCGGCGAGCATTTCGGCGGACGCGATCATACTACGGTCATCCACTCCTGCCAGACCGTGAAGGACCTGATGGATACAGACGGGATCTTCCGGGAGAACGTACTGGAACTACAGCAAAAAGTGCAACTGGCGGCAATGTAAAAGAATTATTTACCCCATTATAGTGTATCCCAGGTTCCGGGTCAAAAACAGGGAATTTGGGATTTGTTTTTTGGGATTTGCCCGCTATAATCTTTATTTTTGCAACCCCTGTAAATAGCGGGTGCCGTGTTTTTAATGGCATGTTACCCCGGTTGCAGAAGGGAAGGAGAGGTTCCGCCGGTTGGCGGACGAAAGGGCCGGTTAGCTACGCCGGTATAAAATTGAAAAGAGATTCTGCCGGATAGCGGAAAAAAATATTGGAGAGGTGCCTGAGTGGCCGAAAGGGCCGGTTTGCTAAACCGTTGTACGGGCTTAAACCTGTACCGAGGGTTCGAATCCCTCCCTCTCCGCCTCCGCCCGCCGAAGCTTTAGCGTAGGCGGGCTTCGCTTTTAATGCAGGCTTGGACTTTCAACAGCTCTTATTAGCGGGCTTCGGCGGACGAGGTCCGCTTTCGTGCACCGAAGTTTTAGCGTAGGCGGGCTTCGCTTTTAATGCAGGCTTGGACTTTCAACTGCTCTTATTAACGGGCTTCGGCGGACGCGCTCCGCTATGGCCGGGGTAGTCTCGGCTTTACCGAGACGTAGGAGGGTTTCTTTTTACCAAAGATTAAACAATAAGTTGTTTTATTTCTCAATGAAGACCGGATATACCCGCTCCCCGGTATGTAAACGCAACCATAGTCGCCTTATATTCGACCATCATATTCAACTAATATCGTACAATGAAAAAGTTTTTATTCCTGGGTTTAACTCTGGCTTCTTTATCACAGGCAGCGCTATCGCAAAATCTTCCGCGCGCTAAATGCACCACCCTGGTGGGCGAGGCCATGTTCGGGGAAAGACAGGATACCCTGAAATCAAGGGGTATGGCGGATAATTACCATACCTGGGAACCCGGCTCCGTCCTGATTGTGAAATTTATGCCGGGTGGAAGCAAGTACCTCCGCGACAAAGTAATGCTGCATGCCAGGGAATGGCAGAAGTATGCGAACATCACTTTCAGATTCGTACCCGATAATACAGGGTTCACGCATATCCGGATCAAACTGGGCGCCGGGCTTGGCCATAATTCCGCTGTGGGAACGGAGGCTAACTTCCGCTCACAGCAGGAGCAAACGCTTAATTTAGATACCCTGGCCTTTGCCGACGGGGAATATTACCTGGCCAGCATTAAAAAGAAAGGGGTACAGCCTCCCTATACATTCGATCACCTGCGAAATGAAATGCGCCTTGACCCGAACCACTGGAACCTCCCGGAAGTGCGCAGGGTGGTGATGCATGAATTCGGTCATGCACTCGGACTGCTGCATGAACAAAGCTACCCGGATGCCGTGAACTGGAAGAGAACGGATTCCATTTACCAGTATTACTGGCAAACGCAGGGCTGGAGCAAGCAACAGGTGGACTTCAACGTGTTCGAAGTGGGCAGCCAGTTCTACACCAATGGCACCCGTTATGATCCCAAATCCATCATGCACTATGCCATCAATCCATGGGAAACAACCGACGGGTATACGGTGAAAAATAATTTTGAACTGTCGGACGGGGATAAAAAACTGATCGCCGCCCTCTATCCCAAACCTAATACCGCCGCTGCCAAAGTGGTGCCGAAAGTGGATGTCACTAATTTCACCAAACTGGATGTGACCTATGATGCCCGCCGGGGCGGACTGGTGATCAAGCCCGTTTTCGACCTGAAAACAAATTCCAAGCTGGGCGAAGTATATTTTGTGGCCCGGCTGGCGGATGAAAAAGGGTACTATTTCCAGGCGAACAATAAATATTTCAACTGGGGTGGCGCCATGGCGGTTTATCTTAAAATGAACCTCCTGCCTAATTCAAAGGTCAGTTATAACAAGACCCTCCGTGATAAGATGGAACTGTTCTT
Organism: uncultured Chitinophaga sp.; assembly: GCA_964516445.1. Lineage (GTDB taxonomy): Bacteria > Bacteroidota > Bacteroidia > Chitinophagales > Chitinophagaceae > JJ008. The sequence continues at coordinate 2,907 of CAZEZE010000057.1, forward strand.
CCCCTTCAAAATGTTCCCCGAACTCTATGGTCAGAAGGTAAGAGTGGCCTTTGCGGTTTACCTGGATGATGTCGCCAATAAGCAGATGGAAAAGCTGATGTATTTCAACGCTACCAACCCGCTGAGTATTCCTTCCGGTTCATTCTGACGGACTGCAATAAAATGTATAGAAGTGCCGGGGCCTTTAAACGCCCCGGCATTTTAGTATGTACGAACCCCTAAATTTTTGTTTATTATCGATCCGGCTGAAAGGAGCGGCAGCCCCATTTCTTAAAATAATGTTGTAACCCGGTTTTAACAACGCGGCGAATCAGATACACATTTTTTTTTCGTTCTACTATCTGCAATCAACGCCTATTTGATCTTTTTCTACCCAACATCAAATCACAATGGTCCACGATGGATAAATTTTTATTCACCGACGGAACCAACGGGGTCAGGGAGGCGTATTCAAAAGAAGAACTTCTTTCCCTTGTTCATTCCGCGGCCAATCCGGCCACAACCCGGATCTGGATATTCAGCAGTCATGAATGGACCGATTACCATTCGTTTCTCAGTCAGCATCCCGGCTTTGAGAAGGAAGAGAAACGTACGGCATTGAACGTGGTGACAGACGGTCCCGCAGGGAGTCGTCGCGGGCGTTCGTGGATGCAGCGGAGTTTTTTCTTCCTCGCGGTACTGACCGGCGCATTACTGGTTTTCAATTTCACGAGTGCCGGCTGGGAACCTGTCACACCATTGCGTTCGGAAGCTGCACGACCGGTCAATGTACCCGTCATGGATATGGATTCGCTTATTGCGGAGATTGAAGCCATTCGCAGCCGGCCGCTGGATAAAAGCACGCGTAATAACCTTCGCCTGCGCAACAACTGGCCCGAGTATATTTTTCTCCGGCTGCGGGCGGAGAAGGAAGTGAAAGGCACTATTACCCGATTTCTCAAAGTGGAATTGAGCATTGATAATGCCAGCGGATTCATCATCGACCAGGCCAGCGTACAACTTCAGCTCTGGAGAAACGGTAAAGGATATCCATCGGATACACTGCAGTTTACCGGCATGCGCTATGACGGGATGCAGGTACGCAGGTTGGATCGCATTTTCCGTTGCGACAGTATTTCCGTTTCATTCCGTACGATAAGGGCGAAGGCCTTTAACTTCTGTTATACAAACGGCAGGGATAATCCATCCGGTAATTATAACGACAGGTGGTTTTGCCGGGATGGAAAGACCGATGATCAAACTATTCAATAACCCAACAGTAAACCTTATGGCTCTCTACTATCTTCCCTGCCTGATCCGGAGCGACCGGTATTTTATCGCAAGACTTGAACCCGGTCAGCGGGAAGAAACCGATTTTAATTTTGTTATCGGGGCAACCGACAGGATCCTGACACCCATACTGACACTGGAGGACCCCGATAAGATCGTACTGACCCAACTGGCCCCTTCAGACAGGCAGGATATTCCCCTGCGGGAATGTAATGTCACCCTTTCCCGTACAACAGACGGGTTTGAACTGCTTTTCCGGAAGGCAAACAGTTTTGCGGTGGCGCCGTTTGTAGATGAAGAAACAGGGTTACGGCTTGATCATTCTGCCGGGCAAAAAAGATTAACAGTGGGAATGTACCAGTTCCTGGTGAGGCAATCCTCGCTCCGGCTGCGGGTAACATTACAACTCAGCGAAACCGAAAGATATTCATCTGATTTAATGTTTAGTGTTGTGCGGGCAGAGTCCTGCCAGCATGTGGTCGTCGATTTCGGCAGCGAGGCCAGCCAGGTTGGATATAAGAACGGCGGGGCCCTGTCTTCTATCGTACAATACGATATACTCGAAAATGTGATCAGCAGTCTCCACGCGGCGGATGTGAATGATAACTTTCGCAGGGAAGATTTCCTGAACCATGAGCCCGGTCAGCCGCATCTTTACCGCTCTTTTTATGCAATACAGAAAAAGATCGGGACTGAAGAGCGGAAAAATTTCCCTTTCAATTTCACTGATAATATCGGGGAGGATGAGATCCGGCTCTTTATCAATCGCAGGGAGGTGGCTGCCACCGGGCACAGCTTCCGGGATCAGTATGAGATCATTCCCAATCTCAAACTGGGTATGGAGAAAAGCCTGCAACTGACGGTTGGCAACCAGCCGGAGGATTACAGCATCGTATCACATAAACAGGAGCTGATCAGCGCCATTATCCTGCGTCTCCTGCGGCTGATCATCCGTTCCAAACCCGGTTTCCGCGCCGGCGGTATGCAGGTGAGCCTGCTGGTGCCCAATATTTATACCCAGCACGACGTGTTCAGCCTCCTGAACCAGTTAAGGAAACGAACGGGCGACCTGCTTGCTTCCCTGCAGATCGGTGAAAACGAACTCAGCATCGAGTATGAAACAATCTCAGAAAGCGATGCCGCTTTCATGGGTTACCAGCAAACACATCCCGAAGATATCCGGCTCAGCAATGGTGAGATCGCGCTGGTGATCGATTGCGGGAAGGGCACAACGGATATCTCCATGCTGCTGGCGGATGACAATGAGAACTATTCAAGTTTCTTCCGGACCGGTTTTGCAGCCGCGGGGAATGTATTGCTCTGCGGTTTTACCGAAGATTTCCTGACACTGGTACTCCGGGCCATCCCCGGCAGCAATACACTTTCCGTCAAAGAGTTCATCAGCAAACATATCCTGGACCAGCAACTTACGGCGGATGTGCTGAATTTCGTGGAACTGATGGAAGACCAGAAACGGAAATTCAGCCATTTCCGGCCGGTGGGTCTTTCCGCATTTGCCGAATTGGAAGAAAATTCCCCCAGTACGGAACGCCGGATCGGTAACCTCCACCGCGACCTCCCCACCATATTAGCTTATACAGATGCTATTTTAAAGAACCGGAATATCCGCTGGGATGAGGAAGTGACCGGGCTGATCCACAAAGCCGCCGATTGTATCGTGCAAAGTATCATCAGCAGTATCCGGAATGTGATCACGAAGGATATCCGGAAAAGGATCAGGGTGGTGATGCTTAGCGGAAGGGCTTTTTATTTTGACCTGCTCAGGGTTAAACTGGAGAAAGAATTGCAAACACTTTTGCACAGTGATACAGGTATAAAAATGCTGCCGGCGGGCCGCCAGCTGAACAATAAGAATGTAGCGCTCTATGGCGCTTTCAGCGGGGCCTATAAGATCACCGACTTCACCGGCATCCCGGTAGACAGAAAGGAAGGACTCGCCAAAAACAACGATGTGCTGAACAACAATTTATTTCTCTACCGGGGTATCAAGATCGATCCGTGCAATGATATCCTTTACAATACTTCGGTGGTAAGAAGGAATAACCAGGAACTGAAGGCATTTAAGAATAAAACGATGGATATTTTTTTTACCCGGGATAATATCTACCTGCGGCTGATGGAAAACCAGCAGGTGAAGGATGTGCGGTCCCTTTACACCGTCTTGTCGCCATTGCCGGATAATTTTTCAGCGGCCCGTGACCTCAAGGCCCTGTCGATGTTCCCGAATTATTCCGGTGAAATGGCTTCCCTGGCCGACCTGCACAGGGACCTGGAACCGCCATTAATAAACCCTTCTAAGATACCAGTGAGAAAAAGAAAAGGGGTGCTTCAATTCTTCCAGTTCTGATGAAAAATAAACCCATGACCAGGAAAACGATCGTATTCATCTTTTTGGGTGCCTTTGGCCTGGTGGCCACTGCCCAGCAGCTCCCGGAAAAAACTATCCGGATCGCAGACAGCCTTACGGCAAAGGAGCGGGCCGACCGAAACCCGGTCCTGCTCCGTTCTGAACTCGATTCGCTTATAAAACTTTTTACCCCTTTACCGGCAGTTAACGGTAACCAGGAAAAGCCGGTGGAACGTACAGAAGCATCAACCGATTACTTATTAGCGGGTATGGCCTTGTTGCTTTTTATATCTGCCTGGGTGCTCTTCCTGCTTTTCCGTCAACGCAGGGATTTTAGAAAGTCATTGCAGGTGTTACAGTTACAGGCGGGAAGTAAAGAAACCGTTTCCCAAAATGGAAATGGAAGGAGCCGAGGCAGAACGACATCAGTGAATAATCCTGAAGCCAGGATGGAGATGCTGAATGCCGAACTCCTTGAACTGGCAAAAGAGAACGAGGGGTTGCAGGGGGTGATCAAAACGTATAACGGTATTCAACAGGAATTTGACTCACTGAAACAGGTAATGAGGAAAATGTACAAGGTGAAGAATTACCCGGGGTATGATAAGAATAAGGATGAAGTGAACGCTATCCAAAACGTACTGTCAACCGAAGGCGCGGTGGCTGAATACGCGTATGAAAAATTCCTTAAACCAGTTCTCGCGATCGCCGATACCCATAAGAATCATCCTTCCAAAATGAATACCGCCGACCGGGAAAAAATATTTGACCTCCTCCTTTCGCTTTCCTTTTTCTATATCGAATACCTCTACCTGAGGGTGTCTGAACTGTCGGTAGGCGGCACCATCGTGGAAAGGATCCGGACACTAACCGGCGGTCAGGCGTTGAAAACGGAACTACTCAAGCAACTCAATACCGATTCGGGCAGCAGGGCGCTGGTGGTTCGCATTGCGCTCAGCAAACTGGCCGTGAAGGATCTGTCGTATCCCGTTTTTGATGAGACCAATCTCAACCATTCCTGAACCCTATGCTGAAATTCCTGACAAGCCTGAGCTTTTTATATCTTTTTGCCATTTTAGTGATGGTGCTGTACGGCCTTTTGTATTACAGGAGGTTTACCCGTAACGGGTATCAGCGGAGATTGTTTCCGTGGGTCTTTTTACTGGTCATGGCCGCCTGTGTTTCTTTTTTGGTTTTCAATATGCATCCTCCTCTCAGCCGGGAAACCATCAGCAACCTGGATCATCATTTCATCCGTCATGACGGTTACCGGTCGGCTGGCAGTCTGGAACTGGGAAACTCGGATACTACCGGTGAAAAAGGGAATACCTGCAACAGGTTCAGGTTTACCCGTAAGAGGGACGGGCTTTTCGTCCATGCCGCCTATTCGGAAGAACCCTTTTTTATTTCATCGGGCGGGAAGTCCAGTTTATTATCCGCGGCATTCCCCGCCACCGGGCATTCCCTGCGAATGCAATGGGATAATATCATAATTGAACTGTCTGCCCTTTCAGGTAATACGTATAAATTAAACATCAACGGAAAGAACTCAGGTACGGTGATCAAGCCACTCAAAAGGGGGCAGAACGCCTGGAACCTTTTCCGGGATGATACGCTTTTCCTGAATTCGGGTTGGTACAGCAATGACCCTGTTGCCGGATGCCTGAGAAGCATCCTGCTCCTGCGGGATGATTTTTCAAAGGATGAACCGGGAGTTTTGCAATTTTTTCTTTCAGGCCGGTTATTCCGGTTTGCAGAAACGGTACAATATGACGGCAAGGCGGTACTACCTGCGGACCTGGTCTTCAGCGCTCCGGTAAAGGAGAATACGCTCATCGGGTGGGGACTTGGTTTCCCGGCCAGAAGTAAAAATCAGTATTTTGTTTCCTTCCCCGGCAAGGATAGTTTCAGGCTGGCCTGCCGCTATCCCGTTTCTTATCCTTTAACGGAAGATCCCTCAGCCCGCGACAGGAGAGAATGGGTCAGCCATGACGTGGTGAAATTCCTGGTAGCCGACCCTGAACAGATGGGTGAGCTGCCCGCGGTCTTTACCGAAGGTTTTTTATTTCCAGGATCCACCGCCGATACCGGCCTGGCGTTCCGGCCCGTGCTGTTAAGTTACCGCAAGGATAAAGCGCATGCGCCATTAACGCTTTCTGCAAGATATAACGGTGAGGCACAATTGATTTCTGAAGCAGACGGAGAAAAGCTGATCCTGGCCGCCGGGATACCCGGTACGGACTGGGAGTTTTCAGTTGTCGATACATTCAACTGGAATTTCGGAAACACCCGGTTAACGCCACCGGTATGGCAGGGGATCCTTTTCGGAAGTTTGGGGTTCTTCTTTATCATGGTATTTTTCACTTCCTGGCTCAAACCCGCCGGCCGTCTCAGTTGGGTATGGCAGGTGCTATCCTGCATCGTGTTGTTGTTGCTAACCACGCGTTTCTTTTTATACTGGCGGTATAAAAGTTTCCCGCCTTACGAAAACCTGGACCTGCCTTCGCTGCAACAACTGAACAGCCCCTGGAATTTCGGGATCATTGTTTTTGCGACGGTTCTGCTCGGGATCGTATTCGGCGCCGGTCTTCTCCGTTTCCTGTTCAGAATATTTATGCGGGCCACCCGTTCCTTAACAGGTAAATCCCCGCATAGGGTAGAAACTGAATTTATTTATTCCGGGCAAAGTTTTATTCGGGAGATCCGGAAAAAAATTAATGAAAGCAGGTCAACAGCCAAAAAAGTATTCTGGTTTAGCTGGGTGTTTGTTCTTATCGCGGGAGGCGGACTTGCAGTTATATTTAATTATGATCCCGCACTGTGCCGTCACCTGGCCATTGCACTGATACTTTTTTATTTTGTATTTACCTGGGTATCCTGCAGGTTTTCTCCACTGGTGGTATCTTCGGATAAAAGCTGGTGGTCCATTTCCACCGGAAGCGCCGTTCACCTTATCCTCAGCAACCCGGTGAAAGTCCTGTTATCGCTGAGCCTGCTCGGTTTGTTCTCCTTCATAGATATCGGGTTTGCACTCCTGTTCCTTAATTTCCTTTTATTCAACGAGGCTTTTCTTTATATCAATTACAGCATCGCAGGATTGTCGGCAGGTAGCCGTAAGAATGCATTCCTATTCGGGATGATGGCCTTTTTTTACCTGTTGCTCTTTGTCGTAAACCTGGTCTATGGACCCTATTTGTTCGCGTATATTTTAGGGATGCCCGCCATAGCTTATATGGCCGGTTACCTGTTTTTTGCCCTGTTGATAGCCTTTGCTGCAGGTCGGCTGCTGCAGGTAAACGAAAAAAAGAAAAGGATCCTGACTGTAATAACTGCGATGCTGCTGTTTGCAGGGGCTTTTATTCTTTTTCCGAAGGAAAGGATACAGGAGAAGGCCGCCATGACAAAATACCGGATTGATGTGCTGATCGCGCCCCCGGATAAGACGATACAAAAAGCATTTGAAAACGGCGACGGGTATGAACCCGTGATCCGGGCTGCACAGAATCAGTGGTTCATCAATACATTCATCAGCAGTGAGCATAACCCCGCTGTGAACAGGACCGGGTTCCACCTGCTACCGCATGCACCGCAAAACAGGGGGGCCAAATACAACGCGCAGGCGACCGACCTGGTTACAAGCCGTTTCCTCATCGCCGAACATGGACGCCTGTCTGTATTATTGTTTGCACTGCTCCTTTTGTTACCGGTAGCCTTGCTCGCGTCGTTTTATAAATTGTATCCTGACTTTACCAACCGGATCAATGCAGGTTACGCGGCTGTGACCACCGGTTTTTCCGTGCTCAATTATTTGTTCATCACCTCGCTGCTGGTCATACTGGCCGCCACGGGCAGGTATATTTTTTTCGGGCAGGATCTTCCGTTCGGGAGTATACTCAGCAAGCAATCGGTCCTGTTCCCTTCGCTGCTGATCATTGCGGTGATCCTTTTGTTCAGGAATCTTCCGTTGCAGCAGTATCCCAATCCCAAAAAACTGTTGCCCGGTTTCCTGGTCTTTTCCGGGCTGACCTTTCTGCTTTTCCTGGCGAAACCTGCGTTCAATAATGATAAGGAATTTGCCGTGGCCGACCTCTCTGATAACCTTGATGGTTTTATCCGTTACCGGTTGCAGCCCCTGCTGGATGAGATCGATACCGCGCAGGCGACGAGGAAACTGTCCGTGGAAAAAAAGGACCGGCTTTTTGCCAGCCGGATCAGAAACCTGGCAGGGGAAGGTTTATTGAATGAAGGAGGAGCTTTTACGGTAAGCCAGGTAACACGGTATTCCCATTCGGGTTTTTCAGAACACCTGGATCCCAACCGGATGATTTACCTCGACCTGCATGCAGGGAGTCCCCGGCTTGCCGTGAACGAGAATTATTTTCATGTGGAGCCGC
>CAZEZE010000058.1:0-10859 GCA_964516445.1 uncultured Chitinophaga sp.
GGCATCAGACTTCTTACTTCCGGCTTCGGCTCTCTGCCGTTCCGCTTCCTGTTTCGCCATTCTTTCCTTCCACTGCACCCATTCTTCATAACCGCCCTTGAATTCCTTGATCTCCTGGTCAACGATCTCCCATATCTTATTGGCGGTGCGGGCGATGAAATAACGGTCGTGACTCACCAGTATCATGCTGCCCTGGTATTTGTTGAGTGCATCGATGAGCAGGTCGCAACTGTGCATATCGAGGTGGTTGGTCGGTTCATCCAGCATCAGGAAATTGGCCTTGCTGATGATCACTTTCGCAAGGGCAACCCGGGCTTTTTCCCCGCCGCTAAGGATCTTTATTCGTTTATCCGCATCATCGCCGCTGAACAGGAAACAGCCGAGCAGGCCCCGGAGCTCGAGTTCGGTCATCTGGCTCCCGCATTCTTTCATTTCTTCGATAATGGTATTGTTCACATTCAGCGCTTCAAGCTGGTGCTGCGCGTAAAAACTTTCATCAACATTATGCCCCCATTTACGTTCGCCCTTGCAGGGTTCCGTGCCGGCGATGATCCGCAGGAGCGTTGACTTTCCTTTTCCGTTGGCGCCGATCAGGGCGATCTTATCACCCCGGTCGATCTCCACGGATGAATCTTTGATGATCACATTATCGCCAAATGACTTGCTGATATGTTTCAGTTCCACCAGTACCTTACCCGGTGTTTTATCCACCCTGAAGTTGATGCGGATATTGGGCCGTTCGAGTTCAGCATCCTCGATCCGTTCCAACCGGTCCAGTTTTTTGATCAGGCTCTGCGCCATGGCCGCTTTGCTGGCCTTGGCACGGAAACGGTCGATCAGCCGTTCCTGTTGCCGGATAAAATCCTGCTGGTTCTCGTACGCTTTTTGCTGCTGTTCGATCCGGAGTGCCTTTTCCTTTTCATAATAATCGAAATTCCCGGTATAGATATGCAGTTGCTGCTGGTAAAGCTCCACGATCTTCGTGACCATCCGGTTCAGGAAATATTTATCATGGCTCACGATCACCACCGCGCCGGGATAATGCAGCAGGTATTTCTCCAGCCATTCAATAGAAGGCAGGTCAAGGTGATTGGTAGGCTCATCCAGCAGTAACAGGTCCGGTTGCTGCAGGATCATCTTTGCCAGCAGCACCCGCATTCTCCAGCCACCGCTGAATTCCCGGTAGGGCCGTTGAAGGTCGGCATTGGAAAACCCGAGACCCTGGAGAACTTCTTCCGTCTTATGGTGAATATTATAGCCACCCAGCGTTTCCATCTCATGCAACCGGTCGCTGTAATCATGGAGGGTTTTTTCATCCCCGGTCTTTTCCAGTTCTTTTCCCAGTTCCTCGATCTCTTTCTCCAGTTGCAGCACTCTTTCGAATGCAGCCAGGGCTACCTGTAAGATAGAATCATTGGTATCAAAACTGAGCAGGTCCTGGTGAAGGTACCCGATGGTCGTGCTTCGGCTTCTTTCTACAGTGCCTTTTGAGGGCTGGAATTCCCCCACAAGTAATTTGAGGAGCGTGGATTTGCCGGTACCGTTATAACCGATCAGGCCGATCCTTTCCCCCGGCTGAATATGCCAGGTGGCATCTTCCACTATGGTTCTCGCGCCGAATTCGAATGTTACGTTTTGAAGGCCTGCCAGCATAGTCGTGAATGGTCAAAGGTGAATGATGAATAGTCAATAGTGAGCTAAATACCTAAAACGACCCATTGCCCATTCACCATTGACTATTCACTTTTAATAGTTTGCAAAAATAATGTAAAGCGGCACAGCATCCGGCATACCGTGGCTATCTTTGCAAATCTTTATTCATGGGAACAACAAAAAACCGGCCTGCCTGTTACAGTTTTATGCAAAAACCTGCCTTAGCGCTGCTGCTCCTGCTTGGTACGATCACCGCATTTTCGCAGAACCCGTCTGCTTCCGAGCGGTATGTGCTGAACGGTTATGTTCGGGACAGTCTTTCCGGTGAAACGATCATCGGCGCCAGCATAAGTGTAAACGGTCAGTCGAAGGGGGTAGCCAGCAACCAGTACGGTTTTTATTCTATAACACTGGAAAAAGGCAGCTACATTATCAACGTTTCCCATGTTTCCTATATCGGAAGGTCTTTCGTTGTTGCACTGGAAAATAATCTTACCCTCACCGCCGACCTGGTTTCCAGATCGGCGGCCAACAGTGAAGTGGTGGTGTACAGCAAACGCAGAGACGGCAACATCAAGAATGCCCAGATGGGTAAGATCGATCTCAGCATGAACCAGATCAGGAATATCCCCGCCTTTATGGGTGAGATCGACCTGCTTAAGGCCCTTCAGTTACTGCCCGGCGTACGAAATGCCGGGGAGGGAAACTCCGGTTTTTATGTCAGGGGAGGAGGGCCCGATCAAAACCTGATCATCCTGGATGACGCGGTGGTCTATAACCCGGGTCACCTCTTTGGATTCTTTTCCGTCTTTAATTCGGATGCGATAAAGAATGTGTCCCTTATCAAGGGAGGTATGCCTGCTATGTATGGCGGCCGGCTTTCATCCGTGGTGGATGTGGTGATGAAGGACGGCAACAGTAATACACTGCAGATGGACGGGGGCATTGGCCTGGTGGCATCCCGTTTTTCCATCCAGGGGCCTTTAAAGAAGAATAAAGCCTCCTTTATAATATCCGCCCGCCGAACCTATATTGACGCGGTCACCAAACCCTTTATCAAAAAAAGCAGCAGTTTCTATGGTTCAGGGTATTATTTCTATGACCTGAACGCGAAAGTGAATTACCGTTTCTCCGATAAGGACCGTCTATACCTGAGCGGTTATTTCGGTCGCGACGTATTTGATTTTGTGAACGGCAAACGTTCTTTCAAAACCAATATTCCATGGGGTAATTCCACCGCCACCCTGCGTTGGAACCATGTGTTCAACCGCAGGCTTTTTTCCAATACAACACTTCTCTATAACGATTACAAATTCAAATTCTCCGCCAGCCAGGAGAATTTTGAGATCGGGCTTTCCTCCGGAATCAAGGACGGTACGCTTAAAACGGATTTTGATTATTACCCACTGCCTAACCACAAACTTAAGTTCGGCGGAATGCTAACCTATCATAAATTCATACCGAATGTGGCCAGCGGCCGCCAGGATTCGGTCATTTTCAGACCCAATAACGAGAGCAATAAATATGCGGCGGAGGCTGCTATCTATATACAGGACGACTGGGAACTCGGGGAGAAATGGAAGATCAATTACGGATTGCGCTATACCCGTTTCACCCAGATCGGGCCCTATACCCGATACGAAAGAGATGCCGATGGCAACAAACTCGACAGCACTGTTTACGGGGATCTCAAACCGGTAAAAACCTATGGCGGACTCGAACCCAGGGTCACTTTTCGTTATGCTGTCGACGACGAGACCTCGCTGAAAGCTGCTGTTTCTCGCAATTACCAATACATCCACCTGGTCAGCAATTCCGGCAACTCGCTCCCCACAGACCTCTGGGTGCCGAGTACCTATCTTGTAAAGCCACAGATCAGCTGGCAATACGCGGCCGGGTTCTTTAAGAATTTCGATGATAACAGGTATGAAACTTCGGTAGAGGTATATTACAAGGATATGCAGAACCAGGTGGATTATAAAGAAGGGTACACTCCGTCGCTGAAGGATCCCGAGGAAGAATTTGTATTTGGCAAAGGATGGAGTTACGGAGCGGAATTCCTGGTCAACAAGCAAAAAGGAAAGTTCACCGGGTGGATCGGATATACGCTTTCCTGGACCTGGAGAAAATTCTCCCAATTGAATGAGGGTGAAAAATTCCCGACCCGATACGACAGGAGACATGATCTTTCGGTAGTGACTAACTTTGAAGCCGGTAAAAAATGGAAATTCGGCGCTGTTTTCGTTTACGGAACTGGTAATGCCATCACTTTGCCCGAACGGTTTTATTTCATCAACGGGGTATTGACTCAGGAATACAGCGAACTGAACCAGTACCGGATGAAAGCCTATCACCGGCTCGACCTGTCTGCCACGTACACACCCGTGCCCAAAAAGAAAAGAAGGGTCCTGGGTTACTGGGTATTCAGCATTTATAATGCTTACAGCCGGCTCAATCCCTATTTTATTTATTTCGACCAGGAGGGAAGCGCCGCTAACGGTGACCTGAAAGTGGAAGCCAAACAGGTGTCTCTCTTCCCGGTTATCCCGGCTGTGACCTGGAACTTTAAGTTTTAAATGATAATTACAGCCCGGTACAGTTTATCTTTTGAAATCATTCCACATCCTGTGTTTTTAATTATTTCCCGCAAGGCTCTCAGCGTATATGCAGCGTTCGCCACTTGAACCAACGTCGCAGTGATACTGCCGGGAACGCAGAGAATGTATAAATGATTCTCATACTCCGTGCCTTTGTGTCTTTGTGCCTTCGTGGCTCAATATGTATTTTTAACCACGGAGACACAGCGGCACAGAGGGTCACAGAGCGACTCTGTGTATTTCCGTAGCCCGTGCCTCCGTGGTTCAAATTTTTTTCAGGCAGGGAACGCGGAGCATGGAGTTGATTAATAGTCTTTGCGTGAGATGAGACAGCAGTTTTCCGTTAAGGATTTGGCTGCTTTCGTGAAAGCCATTAGTTTTATACCCCTCATCCGGCCCCCCGACAACCACCCAAAACGTTCCCTGTTATCGTATTAACCACTAAACCATAACCAATGAGTAAGTATTTCATTAAGAATGAAGCAGGGCAGGAGGGGCCATTCACCCTCGAAGAATTAAAGACAAAGGGCATTTCCGCAAGCACGGCCATAATGCAGGAAGGAACGGAGAACTGGACAACAGCTGGAGAACTGGAAGAACTTAAAGCGTTATTTACCGCGCAGGAAGCCCCCGGTGCAGCCGTACTAACAGAAACAACTCTTCCGGCTGCGACTGCCCCCGTTGAAAACGAGGTTAAGCCGGTTATAGCAGCTACTGTCACAGCGGCAACTACAGTTTCCACAACCGCGGCAACTCCCTCACCGGTACCTGTAGCCGCTGCAACCCGTAAATCCGGCAGTGCATTCATTGGCTGGATCCTTTCCTTTGCTGCCATTGGCGGTACCGGGTATTATGTTTACCAGGATATGGAGAAGAATAAAAATTCTACAGTTAATAGCAACCCCATTCAGCATACAGACTCACTGGCACCTCAGGATGAAACAGTGCATACAAATCCTGACACAACTGCCATAATTACTACAGAAATACCCGTACCTGATACTGCTGCCGTTGTATCCACGGAACCTGTGACCACCAATATCACTACCACGCCTACTACTACGGCAAAGGACCCTGCGGCCCTGAAAAAAGCAGAGGAGGACAAGAAAAAATTACTGGCGGCCCAGGCTAAAAAGAAAGAAGATGAAAAGAAGAGACTGCTGGCGGAAGCAAAAAAGAAAGAGGCTGCAGCCGCCGCTGCCGCCCGGGAAACAGCCTTGCGTAATAACTGGGCGCGGTATGTAACCGTTGGATCCTACAAGATCGAAGGGGATGATAAGGTAAAACCTTTTGCGATACCGGTCAATAACGGGTATTCTGTTCCGCTGGATAGGGTGACCCTCCGCGTGGATTACCTGAAAAAAAATAAACTGGTGGCCACCGAGACCCTGGTATTGAATAATATCGGGGCGAATAATTCACAAACCGTGCAGGCGGCCGGAAACAAAAAAGGTCATACCGCCAATGTATATATCACCGGGATCAACAGCAGCCAGTTGCATTTCTGCTACCCGGTGCATAATGGCAATTCCGCCGATCCGTTTTATTGCAAATGATCATCCGAGTTACTAAAATTAAAGGCCTGCCGTTGATCCGGCAGGCCTTTATGATACAGGAAAGCTTTTTTATTTCGTTTTTGTAGTGTCAGTAACAGTGCCGGTAACAGCCGGCGGTGCCTGTGCGCCACCCATCATTTTCCTGAATTCAGAGGGTTCCATGAAGGTCCAGTGTTCAACCACTTTGCCGTCCTTGTATTTGGAAAGCTCGATCGATCTTCCATCCACCTTATCACCGGCCTTCATACCCATCATATCTGCCTTGAGCGTACCGGTAACCTTCATCCATGACATTACATATTCTTCATCCGCCAGTTCCTTTAATATCTCTATTTTCGTGTCAGACATACCTGACATCATTTTCTCCATTTCGGTTTTAATGTTTGCCAGTCCCTTTACATCCCCTTCCTGGCCGGCATGATCAACGGCGTCCTCCGCTATATAATCACCCAGTTTGGAGAAATCCCCGGTTTCAAAACATTTGGTAATGGCCTGGTCAACTTCCAGGTTTTTTTTAGCTGTGGCCGACATACCGCCTTCATTTTTCGCGGTACATGCAACGAACAGAAGACTAACCCCTGCAAAAAGGGCGAAAAGGATCTTTTTCATGTTGGTATTTTTTGGTTTATTAATGACTGGGAAATTACGGCATCATTTTCAGAGGGAGAGGGATCAAAGGACGGTTAAGGTATAAACTTCAGGAATATCCGGCAAATATCTATTGGTAGTTTCTCCGTTTGAATTTATTCCACGCGGGGAGAAGCGGGAACTCAGAGAATATGGTTGATTAATAATCTCTGCGTAGGCTGCGCACTCAACGTGAGATTCGAAAAAAGATACTGCCTTTTTATGGCGGTTTGGGCGGCCCTGACGGTTTTTCATAAATGAAACGGACCATTGCATTCTTCTGGTCATCCGAGGTGAGATACAACTGGTAGCGTTTATCTCCCGCATTCACGATCATCAGGGCTGTATTGGGCGGAATGGAACCCAGGTTCTCACCCACCATGATCAGTTCCTGTTCCTGGCGTTTCATATCGATCCGTATGGTGATGGATACCGGTTTGGTGGTGAGCCGTTTACCAGTCACAATCGGCATCCCGTTGCCGTAAACAGAGATCGTATCCCCGTCAATCTGACCGTTGTCATAAAAATCGATCTTGATGGTACCCGTATCCACTTTGATCTCTTTCACGAGTTCCACTTTACGTTTGGTAAGCGAGGGGGGTAGTTTAAAATCAGGTTTGAAAGTGGACTTATCAAACCTGGTCAGCACCAGGGTACCGGGATCACAGGCCGTTTTTCCGTCAGTCGCCTTGCCGGTCCAGGAACCGCGGAGTTGTTCCTCGGTAACCACGTTGCCACCGCCCTTGTGATAGCTTAACACATATTTTTTCACACAGGGCACACAATCTTCCCGGATGCGAAACGTAACGATACCGTTCTCCTGGATAATGATCTGGTTACTGTCCCTGTTGAAGACGCCCTCGAAATTCTCCCTAACATAGTTCAGCGAATCGGAAAAATGATAGGCCGAACCGCTGATCCTGCTACCGGCCACCTGCAACTGCAGTTCGATATTATAAACAGGGAAGCAACCGCCGGGGGCCATCACGAGTTTTCCTTTCCAAATGCCATTGATATCCTGTGCCCGCGTAAGGGTACCGGAAAGGAGGAGCAGGTATAATAGTGCGCGCCGGATCATTCGGGAGGAAAAATAATTCAAATTGCTGTGGCCCGGCTAAAAATTACAGAAACGGTCAATTCTTATTCCTGTTTCCTGTATTTGAACCGTACAACGGCATTTTTCTGTTCGGTAGACGTTATACGGACATCAAAACGTTGCTCGCCGGCCTCCACCACCATCAGCGATGTGTTGGGAGGAATGGTGCCGAGGTTCTCCGCCACCATGGTCAGTTCATGTTCGCTGTCTTCCTCGTCCATCTTTATTTTGACCACCAGCGGTGCAGCAGTAAGCCGCTTGGAGGAAAGGACCAGTTTATTATCCAGGTAAACAGATATGGTATCCCCGTCGATCTCACCGTTATCATACAGTTTTACGGTCACCTCTTCTGCACTTACGGTAAATATTTTTACCAGTTCATTCTGGCGGCTCTTTATGACAGGAGGTTGAGGAACCACCACTTTGGGGGCCGGTGGTTTTGTACCCGGGTTGGTAAGTATTTTTTTTGCCGTATCCGTCTTGGTGATAACAGGAGCCGGGGGTTTCGTCACCGGTGGTTTTACCGGGCTGTTTGTATTGTTCTTGGTCACCGGCGGTTTGCTAACGGGTGTTTTTATAACAGGTTTGGTTACGGGTGTGATCTTTACCGTATCTTTTTTTAACGGCGGAGCCTCATTATCGATAACTCTCCTGGCTTTGATCCTGTCTTTCAGGAAAGGCTCCACATAAAAATCTGTTTTATTTACTTTCCGCAGGAAGACCTTTCCTCCTCCGCAATCACCCCATTTTCCGGTAGAAGCCGAACTGTATTTGTTTTCAAATTTGCCGAGATAGGTGCCTTCGAGGAATTCCTCTTTTCCCGATTTGGAATAATTGAGGTTATAATTCATTATGCAGGTGCCGCCACCCAGGGTGCTTTTCACTTCCACTGTTTTGATCTCACGGATCCTGAGAGCTGAGGAATTGCTGACAAAATTGCCGGTCATGGTAGCTTTCCCGTAAAACCGTACATCCAGGTAAGAATAGGAAACACCGGTGGTGCCGGAACCGCCTTTTTGAAGCACCTGGAATTCGAGCTTGTAATATTCACCGCTCTCTGTGATGAAATATCCTTTCCAGATCCCGGTAACATCCTGTGCCGGAACAGCTAGAAAGCTGCAGGCAATCAAAAAGAAGGTCAAAGCTGTTTTCCTGGACAGAATCCGCATCATAACGGGATCAAAACTAATGAATAAGTCCAAACTGACTTATGGAACTCCGGCAAGAGTTTGTTAATTTTGCCAACCATAAAATTCAGGGAATCAACCAGTATATGATCAAGATTACATTACCTGACGGCGCCGTCAGGGAATACGATAAAGGGGTCACTGCGATGGCAGTGGCAAAATCTATTTCGGAAGGGCTTGCCAGGAAAGTGCTGGCCGCGGAAATTAACGGGCAGGTATGGGATGCTACCCGGCCTATCCATGAAGATGCCTCGCTGAAACTGCTGACATGGAATGATACGAACGGTAAGAACACTTTCTGGCATTCTTCCGCGCACCTGATGGCCGAAGCGGTCGAATCCATGTTCCCGGGAGTCAAATTCTGGGTGGGACCACCGGTGGAAAACGGGTTTTATTATGATATGGACCTGGGCGACAGGAAAATGTCGGAAGAGGACCTGGTCGCGCTGGAAAAAAAGATGAATGAACTGGCAAAGAGGAACAGCGAATATATCCGGAAAGAAATATCCAAAGCGGATGCGGTAAATTATTTTTTTGAGAAAGGAGATGAATACAAACTGGACCTGCTCAGCAACCTGAATGACGGGGAGATCACATTCTATACGCAGGGTGATTTTACCGATCTCTGCCGTGGTCCGCATATACCCAATACCAGCTATATAAAAGCGGTGAAACTGATGAGCATTGCCGGGGCCTACTGGAAGGGTGATGATAAGAACAAGATGCTGACCCGGGTATATGGTGTTTCTTACCCGTCGCAAAAGGAACTGGATGAGTACTTGCTCTTGCTGGAAGAAGCGAAGAAAAGGGATCACCGTAAACTGGGCAAGGAACTCGGCATCTTCACCATGGATGATGATGTGGGTCCGGGATTGCCGCTCTGGTTACCCAATGGGACCATCATCATTGAGGAACTGGAAAAACTGGCCAAGGAAACCGAGCAGGATGCCGGTTACAAGCGGGTGGTGACCCCGCATATAGCCAAGGAAAGCATGTACATCACCAGCGGTCACCTGCCGTATTACCAGGATAGTATGTACCCGCCCATGGAACTGGAGGGACAGAAGTATTACCTGAAGGCGATGAACTGCCCGCACCATCACAAAATATTCGCGGCGGAGCCCCGGAGTTATAAAGAACTCCCGCTCCGGCTGGCCGAATACGGCACCTGTTACCGGTATGAACAAAGCGGTGAATTATTCGGGCTGATGCGCGTACGCTGCCTGCATATGAATGACGCGCATATATACTGTACCAAGGAACAATTTTATGATGAGTTCAGGGCGGTGAATGAAATGTACCTGAAATATTTTAAAATATTCGGTATTGATAAATATGTGATGCGTTTATCCCTGCATTCACCCGACAAACTCGGGAAGAAATATGTAGATGAGCCCGAACTCTGGATGGAGACCGAGGCCCTTGTGCGTGATGTACTGATCAAAACCAATACACCATTTGTAGAAGTACAGGATGAGGCGGCTTTCTATGGCCCCAAGATCGATGTGCAGATCTGGAGCACGATCGGGCGTGAGTTCACCCTGGCTACCAACCAGGTGGATTTCGCGCAGGGAAGAAGTTTCAAGCTGGAGTTCACCACGCAGGACAATAAGGCGGAAACTCCGCTGATCATTCACCGGGCACCCCTGGGTACGCATGAACGATTCATCGGGTTCCTGCTGGAACATTATGCGGGCAAATTCCCGCTTTGGCTGGCTCCGGTACAGGTGAAAGTGCTCCCGATCAGTGATAAGTATATAGACTATGCAAATGCAGTTTCCCGGATACTGAAAAAAGCAGATATTCGCAGCGAGGTGGATGACCGCAATGAAAAGATCGGTAAGAAGATCCGGGACACAGAACTCCTCAAAGTACCGTACATGCTCGTGGTAGGAGAAAAGGAAATGAATGATCAGAAAGTGGCCGTTAGAAGGCAGGGGAAGGGTGATCTTGGCGTGAGACCGGTGGAGGAATTCCTGCAGGAAGCACGGGCTGAGATAAATGAACGGAAGGAAGAATAAATGTATTTTAGCTGCCTCAATCCCTGGTTGAGGTATAATCAAACAAAAAAATATGCTCCCCTGCAGGGGACGGGAGCCTAACCAAACAATTTAAATGGCAGTACCACAAAAACCCGGAGGCG
>CAZEZE010000059.1:0-10739 GCA_964516445.1 uncultured Chitinophaga sp.
ATCAATGCCATGGGTTCAAAAGGTGTCGGGGAGATCGCGCTGGTAGGATTCGCGGCGGCGGTTGCGAATGCGGTTTACAACGCAACTGGAAAACGTGTCTATAAATTACCGATAAAACCGGGAGACATCCTGGGCTGATCCACCGCATCTTTCAACTGAACTCACGGATATCCCGCATCAGTTGCATCGCCATATTATTCGCCCTAGTTTCGAGGTCGCTTTCGGCATAGATGCGGATGATAGGCTCGGTATTGGAGGCGCGCAAATGCACCCAGTCCTTGTCGAATTCGATCTTTACCCCGTCCTCGGTATTGACCGGGTTTGTTTTGTATTTGTCTTTTATCTTTTCAAAAATTGACGCGAGGTCTGTCCCGTTTTTTAGTTCGACCTTGTTTTTGGAAATAAAATAATCCGGGTACTGGTTCCGGAGTGATTTGATCCCTTTTTTGTGGTTTGCCAGGTGACTCAGGAACAAACCGATACCAATCAGCGCGTCACGGCCGTAATGAAAATCGGGTACGATGATACCGCCGTTGCCTTCACCCCCGATCACGGCATTCACCGCCTTCATCTTATTGACCACGTTCACCTCACCCACGGCCGAGGGAAAATAGGCGCCGCCATGCTTCTGGGTTATCTCTTTCAGCGCCCTGGTACTGCTCATATTACTGACGGTATTCCCTTTTCTTTTACCCAATACATAATCCGCCACCGCCACCAGCGTGTATTCCTCCCCGAAAAAGCTTCCATCCTCGTTCACGAAACATAAACGGTCTACATCCGGATCAACTGCAATTCCGAGATGGGCCTTTTGTTTCACCACTTCGGCCGAAAGTTCCTGAAGGTGTTCCGGCAGGGGCTCGGGGTTGTGAGCGAATTTTCCGTTCACCACCCCGTTGAGCAGGATCACTTCCGTTACACCCAGCGCTTGCAGCAATGCGGGCACATAGATCGCGCCTGTTGAATTGATCACATCCACCACCACTTTGAATTCCTGTTTCGCAATGGCTTTTACGTTCACCAGCGGGTATTGAAGAATAGCATCAATATGCTTTTGAAGATAACTGTCATCTGTAGTAACCATACCTAGATGGTCAACGGTTGCAAAGGAATAATCATCCTTTGCTGCCAGTGCCAGCACTTCAGCGCCCTTTTCGGCAGAAATGAATTCGCCTTCGCTATTGAGCAGTTTCAGTGCATTCCATTCCTTTGGGTTATGACTGGCCGTCAATATGATGCCGCCGTCAGCACCCGACATCTTCACTGCCACTTCCACGGTTGGGGTGGTGGACAGCCCTAGGTCTATCACGTCAATACCGAGACCCGAAAGTGTATTGACCACCAGTTGCTGGATCATGGCCCCGCTGATACGGCCATCCCGGCCTACAACAATGCGGGCCGGTTTCTTTTTGCCGGCTATGATGGATCCATATGCTGCTGTAAATTTTACCACATCCACCGGTGTAAGGTTGTCACCGGGTTTTCCGCCGATCGTTCCCCTGATACCCGAAATACTCTTGATTAGTGCCACCTGGTTCGTTTAGGCGGCAAAAATACGCCTTTCGGCCTCAACCCCTTTATACGGGTCTGCTTACATTTGCTGATGCCTGCGACATCCTGGTACAAAGACTGGTTCAGTTCTCCTTTTTATCACAAGCTCTATTTTGAAAGGGATGAAAAGGAAGCCGGCGCATTTATCCGCCAACTGGTAGAACACCTGCAACCCCCGGCAGGCAGCCGCATGCTCGATGTGGCCTGTGGCAAAGGGCGGCACAGCAGGATACTGGCCTCACTGGGTTTCCAGGTAACCGGGATTGACATTTCTCTCAGCAGTATTGAAACCGCAAAACAATATGAAACGGAGAACCTGGATTTCTATGTCCACGATATGCGGCTTCCTTTCTGGGGCAATTATTTTGATTACGCCTTCAACTTCTTTACCAGTTTTGGATATTTCCAGACCCGGCGGGAACATGATGATGCCATCCGTACCATCGCCAAAAGCCTTTCCACCGGAACGCCCTCCGGGAAACCCGCCGGCACGCTGGTGCTCGATTACCTGAATGTGCACTATGCGGAAGAGCACCTGGTGAATGATGAAACCCGCCAGGTAGGCAACACCGTCTATTCGATCCGGCGATGGCACGACGAGACGCATTTCTACAAAAAGATCACGGTGGCGGATGAAGCGCTGGAAGGTCCACTCGAATACACGGAAAAAGTGGCCAAGTTCTCCCTTGGTGATTTCACCGATATGCTGGCTTTCCAGGGACTGCAGGTGCAGGAAGTGTTCGGAGACTACCAGTTCGGGAAGTACGATGTCAGGAAAACACCAAGGCTCATCCTGGTCGCCCGCAAAAAAAATTAATCCTTCGCGTTATTCATCAGCATATACCGGGCCGTTTCAAAAAAAGCGTCCGCGAACACGGAGAGCTTTTTTCGTACCGAGTCTTCCCGGGCCGGTGGATATTGTTTGGCCAGGTAATGCATGGCGTGTATCTGCTCCTCCTTTGAATTGATGTTTTTTGAAAAATAATAATCATCGGTCACGATCCCGATGCCATCGGCCGTATTGGTGATGAAGGCAAAATTGTTTTTTTTGTCCGGGTCAAGGAGGTCACGGCCAAGTGTGGTGTTGATATAGGACTGGTGCAGCATTCCCGCAATGGTGGGGAGCACATCGATCTGCGACACCACTTCCGACCGCCGCTGGGGGGATAATAACTGCGGTGCATAGAAAAGCAACGGGACATGTTCATCGGTGAGCCGCTGTTCGGTCCAAACCGGCGGGTACATCGCTTCCGCATTGCCGGCCACCCCGTGATCACCCACGAACACAAAGATGGTATTGTGGAAATATTTTTCCTGCTGAGCCGCTTCCAGGAAGCGCCGGACACAAAAATCAAAATACCGGAAACTGTTGAATTCATCATTGGATTCGAACCCGTATTTCTTTAATTCCTCTTCCGGGATCCTGAGCCGGATGAAATCCGTATCGGAACGGGACATGGTCTTGTCAAAGGGACGATGATTCCCCGATGTCTGGATATAAGCAAAGAATGGTTTTGTAGCTTTCCGGAAAACGGAATTAGCCTCCAGGAAAAGTTCCTTATCACTGATCCCCCATACATTCACTTCCGGGATACCGGGCCTTTTACCGGTATGCATCTGCAGCCCGTCGATATTATTCAGTAAACCTTCAAAATTGCCAAACTCCGGGTCGCCGCCCAGGAAATAATGCTTTTCATACTCTGCCAGGTTATCAATAATGGTATGCTGCTTCACCGCATCGGGGTTGCGGCTGGAGAATTTGAATAACTGGGCATCCGGTATACCGGAAAGAATGGCGAAAAGCGCCCTGGCTGTTGAAAAATGAGGGGTGAAGCACCGTTCAAAAAAGATCCCTTTCCGGGAGATCGAATCAAAGAAGGGTGTGGCATCGAGTGGGTTTCCGCTCATGCTGCTTTTGTACATGCTGTACGACTCGCATTGCACCAGCACGATATTGGGTTTGCTTTCAAAGGCATTGCTCCTCGGGCCGATCTGCCGGTAATAGGAAAATTTATTCTTATCCGGCAGCTGCATCCACTCCGCCATGACCGGGAAGGCGTCCTTTGCCTTTCGCGCGTTGTAATCAGGTTTCCGCAATTTTAGCGTCGCAAAGAAATTCTGCAGCGGGTTGATGGCCAGGTAGGATTTGAAACTGTTGTCGAACCGGAAACAATCATTCCGGCTCAGTGGCGGCCAGGACAAACTACCCCAGGAGAAAAGGAACAGGAGCAGCGCGGCGATCACAAAATATTTTCTCCGGTAAGGGATCCCCCTCCCGTCGGTACGGTTGATCACCTGCCAGTGGCTCCGGTGATACATCCAGCGGAAAAAAAGCACTGCCACCACGAGACCCAGGATCATCCAGAACAGGGGGTAGGTTTGCCGCATCATTTTCCAGGAGATACTGAAATCCTCCGCAAAATTCATCGCACCCGCATCGAGCGGGGTCTTGTTATAGGAAAAACTGCCGAACCCCGCCGCAAAAAAGAAGAATACGATAAATGTAACGATGGCCAGGTACCAGGTCCACCATTTCTTACTGCGGGAAGAATAAAATGGTGACAGACGGGGTGCCATGCTCGCCAGCACGATGGGCAGTAATATAAAAGCTATCCACCGCAGATCGTACCGGATACCCATCAGAAAGGAAGGAACAGAATCGCCTAAGGATACTCCTTTAGGTTTGAACGCAATAAAGGTGGCCAGCCGGTATAAAGTGAATATCAGCAGGAAGATGAGCAGGAGGTTGAACACCCACAGGATCGTTTTCGGTATCTTATATCGGACGAGCATTACCCCGGGTCGTTAGTATTGAGATGAGTGGTGCAAAATAAGTCAAAAAATACAAGCCACAGATTTCACAGATTCTCACGGATTATATCCCTGCCTATTTAATTCTGTGCTAATCCGTGTAATCCGTGGCAAAACCTTTCGTGTTATTTTGTGTGATTTCATGGCCCAAAATTAAAGCCACAGATTTTACAGATTCTCACGGATTATATCCCTGCGTATTTAATTCTGTGCTAATCCGTGTAATCCGTGGCAAAACCTTTTCGGGAAAAGCATTTCAAGCTTCACCCACTACATTTGCATAGTGAACCTGACTGCACTATCATTCTGGCAAACCATTCTGAAATGGGACCGGGCCCTGTTTGAGAAAATCAACGGCGACTGGGCGAATTCCCTGTTTGATGCGGTGATGCCATTTCTCCGTATTTCCCTGAACTGGGCCCCGCTTTATCTTTTTCTTCTCGTACTGGTGCTCCATAATTTCAAGGCCAGGGGATTATGGTGGGCGCTGTTCTTCCTGGTCACCGTGTCACTTACCGATATGACCGGAACCTACGTATTCAAACATAATATTGAACGGTTGCGCCCCTGCCGGGATCCCGATTTCATGGAACACGTCAGGATGGTGCTGGATGGCTGCGCCGGAGGGTACAGCTTCACCTCCAACCATGCTGCGAATCATACCGGGATGGGTGTTTTCTTCTTTCTCACGTTCCGCCGTATCATCGGAAAATGGGCCTGGCTCGGGCTGATCTGGGCCGCGTCCATCGCGTATGCACAGGTTTATGTGGGTATACACTATCCTACCGATGTGCTGGGCGGAGCCGCACTGGGAGCGATTTTCGGCACCAGTACGGCCCTGCTTTTCAACAAGCGCTTCGGATTTGTTATCTTCGATGAACACCCAACTGGTCCCATTTAATGGATATTATCATTCTAGGTTTTCTTATCCTGCTCAACGGTCTCTTTTCCATGTCTGAAATTGCGCTGGTGTCTGCCCGGAAGGCAAGACTGGAAAGCCAGGCCGAACGGGGCGACAAGAAGGCAAGGCTGGCGCTGGAAATGTCCACCCACCCCGAAATGTTCCTTTCTTCCGTCCAGATCGGTATCACGCTGATCTCCATCGTAACGGGTGTGTATTCCGGCGAAAAGTTCAGCAAGGACCTGCAACCGGTGGTGGAAAGGTTCAGTCTTTTCAAACCTTACGCGGAAGCGATTTCCACAACCCTGATCGTTATCGTTGTCACATTTGTTTCCATCATTTTCGGCGAACTGATCCCTAAAAGGATCGGCCTCCTGCGTTCCGAAAAGATCGCCAAAACGGTGGCGGGACCCATGCGTTTCTTTGCCCGGTTATTCCATCCCATTGTATGGCTGCTGAACAAGTCCAGCAATCTTTTTTTCCGCATCTTCAATATCCGCCGGATGAAAGAAGACGCCGTAACGGAAGAAGAGATCAAGACCCTGATCACCGAAGGCGCAGAGGCCGGCACCATTGATGAGGCCGAGCAGGAAATAATTGAAAGGGTATTTCATCTCGGCGACCGGAATATCACATCGCTGATGACACACCGCAGCGATATCATCTGGTTTGAACTGGATGACAACGAGGACGCGATCAAAGAAAAGATCCTGCAGGAACCGCATTCCTCCTACCCGATCTGCGATGGTACGATCGACAATATCAGGGGAGTTGTTTCCATTAAGGACCTTTATGTGTCGCCGGATACGACGAAATTCCGGGAAATCATGAAACCCGCTTTGTTTATCCCGGAAAACAATTCACCCTACCAGGTACTGGAAAAATTCAAGGAATCCAAGATCCACTCCGCCTTTATAGTGGATGAATACGGAAGTATCCTGGGCCTGCTTACGCTCAATGATATACTGGAGGCCATTGTGGGCGATATGCCGCAACCGAATGTGGATGATTACGAGATCCGTAAGCGTGATGACGGCACTTACCTGGTGGACGGGCAGATCCCCTTTTATGATTTCCTCACCCGTTTTGAAAAAACGGAATGGATGAATGAAGGGGAACACGATTTTGATACGCTGGCAGGTTTCATCCTGCATGAACTGGAAAGAATTCCCAAACCCGGCGACAAACTGGAATGGAAAGGATTCAGGATCGAAGTGATGGATATGGACGGCCACCGGATCGATAAATTGCTGGTGACGTTGAGTAATGATTTGAAAGATGATATTGAAGAGTAAGCTCCTCCGAAGGAGTCCTTTGGACAAGAACCAAAGAACCAAGATCCAAATAAATTAAAATTCACAAATTAAAAATCAAAAAGGACTCCGGTTTTTTATATTTTAATTTTTTACGCCATTGCGTAAACGCAGGACCCCTTTAATAGCGGAGATTTTTTTTATTTGATGCTTGGTGCTTTTTGGGATCTTGGTTCTTCGGTTCTTGGTTCTTTACATTCATCCGGCATTCAAAAACTGATCACTACCTCCTTATCCGGGTAATTCAGCTTAGTACTTTTCCTCTTCCCTCCCACCGTTACATGAAAAATATTCATCTGGTCCTCGAACATCTCATACATGATGCTGGTATTGATCTCAACACTATTTACGGCAGGGATATTTGATACTTCAATATACCCGTAGGCCGCTTCGTGGTCGTTTTCAAATCCCAGGTAATTAAACACGACCGGTTTGCCGTTGGCCTTAATGGCTAAATGACTGTACAGGTATTTTTTGACCAGTGTATCCATTGCTGCTTTGTTGGGGGGATTGATCAGATCCGCTTTTGTTTTGTAATTCTTCGCCAGCGACTTTTCAAAATCATCTGTAAATATCTTGCAACTGATCTCCAGTGTCCTGTCACCGGCATTATGATTGATCTCGATCACGCTCACATGAAAGGGGTGGGCCGACACCCAATTCGTGAGGACTGGATGGGCAGGAGGCAGATCATTTTTCGCCCCTATCAGCAGAATCGCGGAAAACAATGAAAAACCGAACCATTTATTGAAGTATAATGCCATTGAAACAATAATTTACAGGTTTACAAAAGTCTGGATTATTTTCATCCCCCAACCGCCTGGTCCGCAAAGTTTTGAGAATGGTGCAAATTAAGGCCCGGCGGTTTACAGGACGGCAATTTTAACAGATACGATGCAGGATCTAGGATTTTATTTCGGGATAGGCTGGGAACATATCATCAGCAAGGACGCACTGGACCACCAGCTCTTTATTGCAGCCCTGGTAGCTATTTATTTATTGAAGGACTGGAAACAGGTGCTGATCCTTGTAACGGCTTTCACCATCGGTCATTCCCTTACCCTGGTATTGAGTGTTTTTGACATCATCCGTTTTAACAGCCGCTGGGTGGAATTCCTGATACCCCTCACCATTGTGATCACGGCGCTCAGCAACCTGTACCAGAAAAAATTCACCGCGAAGTCGGTGCGGATCAATTACATCCTTGCCCTTGTCTTCGGGCTGGTGCATGGAATGGGATTTGCCAATACCATCCGTTTCATGCTGGCATCCGACCAAAGTATCGGCTGGGGACTGCTGGGTTTTAACCTGGGCCTGGAAGTGGGACAGATCGCGGTAGTGACCCTGTTGCTCCTCCTGGCTCATCTGATCTTCAGCCTGTTTAAGATCAACCGACGGGAATGGGTGATCTTCCTGTCGGCCGCCGTATTCGGGCTGTCGCTGAAAATAGTCCTGGAAAGAATACCTTTTTGATTAAACGTTTAACTACAAATACAAAAGCCATGAAAAGAATCATCGCAATGAGTTCCCTCCTGTTCGTATTGACGGGGTTGATGCAGGCGCAGATCCAGAACAACAGCGCGTCCAACCACGGCAACAAGTTTGAACAACTGGGAACCATACTCCCTACGCCCAACGACCAGCGCACGGCCAGCGGGGCGCCCGGTACCAAGTACTGGCAACAGCGGGTGGATTATGACATCAAAGCCGAACTGGACGAGGCCAATAACAAACTCAGCGGCAGCGAGACCATCACTTATTTCAACAACTCGCCCGATGTGCTCACTTACTTCTGGATGCAACTGGACGAAAACCAGCACAGCTCGGTGAACAATGCCAATTACCAAACTACGAACCGGCTTCCCCAGCAAACCACGGATAAGTTTATGGACCGGATGGAAGAGAGAAGAAGCGATAACGGTTATGGCGTGAATATCACGAAAATGACCGACGCGGCCGGGAAACCGCTCCGTTACACCATCAATAAAACGATGATGAAAGTGGACCTGCCGGCGCCGCTGAAACCCGGACAAAAATTTGTTTTCAAAGTTGACTGGAACTATAAGATCGCCAACCGCGGCGATTTTATCCGCTTTGGCGGTGCCAGGGGTGGTTATGAAAATTTCCCCGAAGACGGCAACAATAATTACACGATGACTCAGTGGTACCCCCGCCTGTGCCGCTACAGCGATGACCAGGGCTGGCAAAACCACCAGTTCACAGGCACGGGTGAATTCACCCTCTGCTTTGGAAATTTCAAAGTGCAGATGACCGTACCGGCAGACCATATTGTAGGCGCAACCGGCGAATGCCAGAATTATGCGCAAACACTCTCCGCCACGCAAATGGCAAGGTGGCAAAAGGCACAAAATGCCAAAGAGCCCCTGCAGATCGTTACACTTGATGAGGCATTGAATGCTTCGAAGAGCAGGAGTTCGGCCAAAAAAACATGGATCTATAAAGCCGATAATGTCCGCGACTTCGCGTGGACCTCTTCCCGCCGTTTTGTATGGGATGCGATGCCCGCCGTGGTCGAGGGTAAAAAAGTGATGACCATGAGTTATTATGCAAAGGAGGCTTACCCTATCTACAGCAAGTTCTCCACCAAGGCTGTGGCACATACCATCAAGACCTATTCTAAATTTTCGATCCCCTATCCCTATCCAGTTGCGATCAGCGTGGAAGGCAACCAGGGAATGGAATACCCAATGATCTCTTTCAACCCCGGTCGTGCTGAAAAAGACGGTTCTTATACAGAAGGCTCCAAAAATGCCGCGATTTTTGTCATCATCCATGAAGTGGGCCATACCTTTTTCCCGATGATCGTCAATAGCGACGAACGCCAGTGGACCTGGATGGATGAGGGACTGAACTCTTACCTGCAATACCTGACACAAGAGTTATGGGACAACAAGTTTCCGTCTACCGGCGGGGTGCCTGCATCGATTACCAATTACATGAAGTTGCCCAAGGACCAGCTGGAGCCTATCATGACCAATTCCGAAAACATCAACAATTTCGGGGCGAATGCCTATGATAAAGTTGCTACAGGGCTAAACATCCTGCGGGAAACAATCGTGGGCCGTGAATTATTTGATAACGCGTTCCGCGAATATGCAAAACGCTGGGCCTTCAAATCACCCACCCCGGCCGATCTTTTCCGCACCCTGGAAGATGCCACCGGCGAAGACCTCGACTGGTTTTGGAGGGGTTGGTTCTTTGGTACCGACGCCTGTGATATTGCTATCGATTCAGTGAAACATGCCGTACCCGATGTAACGGCCATTCCCCAGCTGGTGAACGACACCGTAGTGTACAGACCACTGGCCAAGCCACAGGTCAACGCATTCGAGGATCTTTCCAAGATACGGAACAAACAGGACAAGAACATCAGCTTTGAAACGGACAGGGATACCAGCCTCCGTGATTTCTACTGGAAGTATGCCCGCGACATGGAAAAATATGATACCACGAAATACCCGGTAACGGTAAAGGCACAAACGGAAGCGCTCGACGAGGAAGGAAGGAATAAATATGCCGGCAAGCATATGTATGAGGTTTCCTTTACCAACAAAGGGGGGCTGGTGATGCCCCTTATCCTGGAATGGACCTATAAAGACGGCACCAAAGAAATAGAAAGGATACCGGCACAGGTCTGGCGCAGGAATGAAAAGAATGTGATCAAGACATTCATGAAAGACAAGGAAGTGACCTCGATCAAACTGGACCCCTACAAAGAAACCGCCGACATTGATGAAAGCAATAATACATACGGCGATATAAAAGAACCCAGTAAATTCAAGTTGTTCAAACAAAAACAAAACGTTACACCCGCCCCGGGTATCAACCCTATGCAGAAGGCGATGGAAAAGAAAGGATTCTGATCTTTCGATCCATAAATGCTCCGGAAGCCGCTCATCAAGAGCGGCTTTTATTTTACCGTAATTCCCTTAGTTTTGAAGACTTGCACAATCAACTTTTCAAATTAAAAAAAACGATACGATGAAACGTTTCACAGTATGCATACTGGCTACTGCGTTGCTGTCCGCAACAGCCCTTGCACAGAATATCCAGAATAATCCAGGCAGTAACCACGGCAACAAGTTTGAACAGATGGGAAATATTTTTCCCACGCCGAACGAGTACCGGCTGGCCAGCGGGGC
>CAZEZE010000060.1:0-10690 GCA_964516445.1 uncultured Chitinophaga sp.
CCTGATGAAGCAACTGCACAAATTTAGGCCAATTTATTTTTTTTACGGGCTGTTGACTGCTGCGTTATTTTATGCACAGACGTGGAAAACAGCTGCTTCTGCCAACTCTCTGCCGGATTTTCGCAAGCCTTTAACATTCCTGCCCGATACGACCCGGCCACCTGCAAAGAACGACAGCGCGAAGTCAGTTATTGTTAACCGCGCCGATTCAGCCGCGGCAACAATGCCCACCGATACGATCCGCACATCGATCAATGCAGCCGATACTTCAGGTCTGCCCGAAAAGGATACAACCGGTATCCGTGAAAGGGTCGATACTTTTTCTCTCAAACTCTCGAAGGACTCCCTTGATGCACCGGTGAAATATGAAGCGGAGGATTCGGCCGTCGTGCTGATCAAAGAAAAGAAGATCCTGCTCTACGGCAAGACAAAGACCGAATACAAGGATATTACCCTCACGGCACCGCAGGTAGAGCTGGACCAGCAATCACAGGTGGTTACTGCCGTGAATGCAAAAGACAGTACCGGCGCCATCACCGACCAGGCGCATTTCAAAAGCGGTACCAACGAGTTTACCAGCGACACCATCCGGTTTAATTTCAAAACCGGTGTGGGGCTGACCAAAAATACGTTTACACAGGAGGGTGAGATCTATGTGCAGGGTCGAACGGCAAAAAAAGTAAATGAGAACACCACTTTTATCGACAGGGCCCGGTTCACCACCTGTAACCTCGATGAACCGCACTTCGCCTTTGTTACGCCAAAGATGAAAGTGATCAACAACAAACTCGCTGTTTCAGGACCCGCACACCCGGAGTTCGAAGGGGTGCCGGTGCCGCTCTGGCTGCCCTTTGGTTTTTACCCGCTCAGCAAAGGGCAGCATTCGGGGTTACTTCCGCCGCGTTTCAGCGCCAATGAGCAGTTCGGCCTCGGGCTCGAGGGACTGGGTTATTACAAAGTGCTCAGCGAATACTGGGACGTGAAAGTGTACGGTAACGTATATTCCTACGGGGGCTGGTCCATGAATGTGAATCCAACCTACCGGAAGCGTTACCGTTATTTCGGTTCTTTCAACCTCAGCCTGCTGGCCTCCAAATTCAATTTCAAAGGCGACCCCGATTACCTGAAGAATAAAAGCTTTTCCGTTACCTGGAGCCATTCAGTGGATGGTAAGGCAAGACCCGGCACCACGTTCTCCGCGAATGTGAATGCGGGTTCCACCAAGTATAATCAACTGGTGACGAATAACGCGCGACAGAATTTCCAGAACCAGTTAAGTTCATCGATCGCTTATTCCAAATCCTGGACCGGTAAACCCTATAACCTTACGCTGTCAGCCAATCATAACCAGAACAACCTGACAAGACTGATCAATGTGAGTCTGCCCGATGCGGGTTTCTCGGTCAGTACACTCTATCCCTTCCAGGGAAAGAATTCCGTGGGAACTGCCAAATGGTATGAGAAGCTGGGAATCGCATACAATGGAACGCTGCGGAACCAGTTCTCCTTTTATGATACCGCTTTTAAACTGAAAGATCTGATCGACACCCTGCAATGGGGTGCCATGCATAATTTTCCCGTTACGCTGGCCCTTCCGCCGATCCTGGGCGGCGCCGTGATTGTTTCTCCCGGCTTGTCCTATTCACAGGTATGGATCGCGCAGAAATTCCGGCGCCAATGGAACACGGCCACACAAAAATCGGATACCGTTATCACCAAGGGCTTCTTCACCGATCACCAGGTGGCTTTTGCCCTGAGTTTTAATACGGCGCTTTTTGGAACCTACGCGTTTAAAAAATCAAGACTGATCGCCATCCGGCATGTTATACGGCCTTCTTTAAGCCTTAATTATAAACCCGACCTCTCAAAAAAACATTATTATACCGATACGGTATCACGGGGTTTCGCTTACCGCTTTTCGGAGTTCGCGGGAGCGCTCTACCCGGGATTCAGTGAGGGAAAGACCGGTGGTATAGGATTTTCGATCGACAATAACCTGGAGATGAAATGGCGCTCCAGGAAAGATACCGGGGAAAACGCCATCCGGAAAATAAAACTCATCGACGGCTACGGTTTCTCCAGCGGTTATAATTTCCTGCGCGATTCGATGAAGCTGGATCTCTTTAATATATATTTCCGCACCACGCTTTTTGAAAAGATCAGTATCACCGCCAATACGGTATTGGATCCCTACCAGACCAATGAATTCGGGGTGGATATTGACAAGTACGCCTGGGAAGGCGGCAAGTTCAAACTGGGCCGGCTAACATATGGGAGTGTTTCGGTCAGCACCAGCTTCAAGAGCAAACCCAAAGATCCGAAAAAAGAGGAGCTCAGAAAGAAACAGGCCGAGATGATGCTGGATGACCCTATGCTCATCGGGGACCAGCAGCGATTACTCGAGTACGCGCAGCAGAACCCGTCGGAGTTCGTGGATTTCAATATTCCCTGGCAGGTAAACCTGGGATTCTCGCTTTCCTTTATCAACCGGCTCAAACAGGATCTCAGCGGTTTTGAAAAGGATTTTACTTCCAACATGAATTTCAGCGGAAGTTTTAACCTCACCCCCAAATGGAATTTCTCCCTGAACGGCTATTATGATTTTGATACCAAGAGTCTGCAAATGTTCCAGATGGGCATTTCCCGGGATATGCACTGCTGGCAGTTGTCGATTGATGTGACGCCTGTGGGACTTTTCCGTTTCTTCAGTTTCTCGATCAGCCCCAAAGCCTCAGTACTGCAGGACCTGCGGATCAACCGCACCCGTTCCTTCCCGTCTTTTTAATGCTGATAGTTTACATAATGATCGCGCATCACGCCGAACACTTCCTCTTTTAATGCTTCCCTGGTTTTTGCGGCGCTGCTGATGGCGGGAAGAAAATGGATCTCCAGCCGTTGCGGACGGAACCAGAAACCTTTATCGGCGGGCAAAACTTTTTTGGTGTTCAGCAAAATGGCGGGGATGATAGAAGTACCGGTCTCCACAGCCAGTTTGAAAGCGCCGTCATGAAATTTTTTCAGCGGTTCAGTGGTCCGGTTGCGCGTGCCCTCGGGATAAATGGACATATGCATGCCTTTTTTCAGCACCGCTTTCATTTTATCATAACTTTCGCGGCGGCTGCGTTCGCTTTTCCGGTTCACCAGTACGGCCCCTTTCATATAATAAAATCCAAAAAGAGGGACTTTGACAAAAGAGGATTTGGCGATCGTTTTATTAGGGCCGGGGATGAAAGGGCAGGAAAGCGGGATATCCATCAGGGAATTATGGTTACAGGTAACGATATAGGACTGCCCTTTTTTAAAATTTTCTTTACCGCTCACTTTCAGGGGGCAGCCCACCAGCGGCAACCAGGTACGCATCCAGATCCTTGCAATCCGGATAAAGAGATCCTGTCCTTTCGGATTCGGGATCAGCCAGCAGATCATGGAGGGTATGAAAATAATAAGGAACGTGAGCATAAAGCTGATCAGCGCCCAGATCGCGAGTAATCTCGCCGTTATGTGGTTCAGCCCTTTCATGTGATGGTCCAATCGATGGGATCGATCCCTTTTGACACAAGATATTCATTGGTTTTTGAAAAATGCCGGCAGCCGAAAAAACCGTTATGCGCCGAGAGCGGGGAGGGGTGGGCGGCCCGCAGTATCAAATGCCGGCCCTGGTCGATCAGCATACTTTTCTCCTGGGCGAATTTACCCCAGAGTAAAAAGACCACATTTTTTTTCAGTGTGGAGATCTTATTGATCACGGTATCCGTGAACTGCGCCCATCCGATTTTCGAATGACTCATGGGTTCGCCAGCCCTTACAGTCAGTGAGGCATTCAGCAGGAACACACCCTGTTGGGCCCAGTTGGTCAGATTACCATGGTTGGGTATCCGGAAACCGATGTCTTCCTGCAGTTCCTTGAAAATATTCACCAGCGAAGGGGGAGGGGGCACCCCTTTTTGTACGGAGAAACAGAGCCCGTGCGCCTGCCCGGGACCGTGATAGGGGTCCTGCCCGAGGATCACCACTTTCACTTTATCAAAGGGAGTTGTATTAAATGCGTTGAAGATCTGCGGACCGGGCGGGTAGATGATCTTGCCCTGTGCTTTCTCGGTTTTGATATGCAAAACGATTTGTTGAAAATAATCCTGCTTAAACTCATCTTTCAGCACTTCCTTCCAGCTTTCTTCTATTTTGACATCCATCGATTTGACTTTGAACGCAAGCTAAAAAAAATTACCTTTGCAGCTCGTTATTAAAACAGTTCTTACAAATTGGTCCGGTAGCTCAGCTGAATAGAGCAATTGCCTTCTAAGCAATAGGTCATTGGTTTGAGTCCAATCCGGATCACACAGCGTTGCAGTTTTTGCAACGCTTTTTTTTAACCCGGCAGGCTTTACTTTAACTATTTTTTTTACCTAAAATTGAATAGGGAAAAAATGAGGTTGTATCTTCCGGTACCTGACGTTTATGAACCGGCAACAATTTCTGCAACTGCTCCTGCATTCACTGATCAGCATTCCGGGAAGCCTGTATTCCCAGACACTCTACAGTAATAAAATGGGAATGGCTATGATCCGGGCCGACAGCAGCTGTAAGTCTGCACTGGTCACTAATTTCTCCCACACAAGGGGCGACCGATCACAATTACTGGCCACTGCATTTTTCTCCGAGGGCGACAGCCTGATGGAGTGCCGCTCCTATATCCAGTTTAATTTCGATAAACTTCCCCCAGGTTTAAAAGCAGAGCATATTACTTCAGCCCGGCTGGTTCTCTTTCCCATGAACATACCTGAAGAAAGCGGCAGCTCACAACAACCTGCTGACCTCGAAATACAGGTCAAAAGACTCCGTAGTCACTGGGAAGATTCCCTGATCAACTGGGAGGAACAACCCAGCAGCGATGAAGGATCCGGAGTGTCAAAAAGAATACCGGCCCGTAAGATGGATCATGCCGTTGATATCCTCGTCACCAAACAGGTAAAGAAAATGCTGCGAGAAGGAAATTTCGGATTCCTGATCAGGAATAATGGCATCAAAGAAGATAACCAGGATGTGAATTGGTTTGGTTCGGCCCGGCACCAGGTAAAAGAATTCAGACCCGTATTATTATTGGAATATATTAACCCTGAAAAGAATGCTCAATTCATTCAAACAGGTACGCCTTTTGCCGGAATACGAATGGAAGAACTGGATGATGCCTACCGGCGTGACATGCAAACCTTCCGGGAAAATAGCCGGCCTGTCAATACCGGAAAACCGGCCAGTACCGGCAATAATCCGCCGTCTCCGGTTAAACAGGTGTCCAACTACTGATCAGGGAATGTCGGGAAACCGAAATCCATCCAGGAAGACATTCACTTTTTGCTCCTGGAGATCTTTATTTGAATAGGCATACATCACCCCGATGAACTTCCCGTCGGTCCAGGCCTTCACCTTCCATTTATTCTTTTCGCCATCTTCCCAGTAATCAAGTATGCCGCGTGTGTTTTCTTTCTTATTCAGGATATGCCCCTTGCTATAACCGGCCGATTTCGTGATACCAAAATTTCCTTTCAGGTAATCGAGATACGCGATCAGCAGATCCTCGGCCATTTGCAGATTTTCCGGGGGGTTGACGAGTTGAACGCAAATGGTTCCATACGTGATATCTTCTTTTGTACACTCGGCCGCGTACACCTTGGAGGAGTCCGGGCTCTTTGACGAATCAAACTTCAATTCACAGAAACTGTAAAGGGAGCAACCTGATTTGCCAATGGAAAGTTTTTTCACTCCCTGTGCCGATGACGGTGGTGAAGTAACAAGAATAAGGAGGGTTAATAAATGGCCGGATAATTTTTTCATAGGGTATTATTTACTTCATCCCGGAAACCGTATTCCTTCCAGGAAGATGTTGGTCTTTTTATCCGGTAATTCCTTAGCGCTGTGTACGTGCATCACGCAGATGAAATATCCGTTGGTCCAGGCCTTTATCTTCCATTTATTATTGTCCACGTCTTCCCAGGTATCGAAGATGCCACGGGTGTTATCGTCCTTATTCAGTTTATGGCCCTTGTCGTAACCCTTACCCTTGACGATCCCGTAATCCAGTTTCAGAAAATCGAGCATGGTGATCATGGTATCTTCCGCCGCACTAAGGTCCGGGATTGGTTTTTTCAGTTTTACGCAATAGATGCCCCAGGTGATACCGTCCTTTTCACAGTCATCGGCATAAACCGTAGAGCCATCCTCCAGGTCGTAGGCGTCAAACCGGCCGGGAAAACAATAGACCTGTACGGTGCAGCCGGTGGTGCTGATCGCTACTTTGGAGGGGTCCTGTGCTGTGGCAGAAAACAGGCTGCCGGAAAAAAATAGCAGGTTCAGGAGGCGGCGCATAAAATTGTTTTGGTAAAGATAACCTGCTTTGCCGATTCGTTGCATGAGGGGGGAAATTTGACTGAGCTTGCGGAAAAATAAATGTTGTTCGCCACGGAGACACAGAAGCACAGCGTTTCACAGAGAACCTTCGTGCATCTCCGTGACCCTGTTTCACCGTGGCTCGGAAACTAAAAATTATCCTGTACGAGGTTCCAATAAATCTGCATAAGTCAGGCGGATTGGTTTATTTTGCGACCAGAATTGACTGCCATGGCCAATCATTTTCAGTACGGGACGGGTACACTCACCGTTGAGGGGGCGATCGCGATCGCTGCCGGTAAAATAAAGGGAGTAATAGGGGAGGAGGCAACCCGTAAAATAAAGGCCAGCCATGACGCGGTACTTCAGATCGTATCAGCAAACAAAACGGTCTATGGCGTCAATACCGGCTTCGGCATACTGGCCAATACCGCAATCTCCGCCGCGGATACAGCCACTTTACAATACAAGATCCTGCAGAGTCACAGCGTGGGAGTGGGCGACCCGGTTTCACCGGAGATCGCTAAAATAATGCTCATCACAAAAGTACATGCACTCGCGCAGGGATACAGCGGGGTGCAATTGTCCACCCTTGAAAGGATCATCTGGCATATTACAAATGATGTGATCCCGGTGGTACCGGAAAAGGGAAGTGTTGGGGCAAGCGGTGACCTCGCGCCCCTGGCGCACCTGTTCCTTCCCCTGATTGGCCTGGGTGAGGTTTATTACAGAGGCGAAAGGTACAAAGCACAAGAAATACTCCGGAAATTTGAACTGTCTCCAATAATGTTAGGTCCCAAAGAAGGACTGGCGCTGATCAATGGCACCCAGTTCATACTTTCTTTTGCGGTAAAGGCCGTGCAGCGGATGCAAAATTGCCTGGAAGCCGCCGATATCATCGGGGCCATGACCCTGGAAGCACTTACAGGGACCAAGGCCCCCTTTGATGAAAGATTGCATGAGCTTCGTCCTTATGCCGGGAATAAATTAGTGGCTCAGCGATTACTCCTTTTACTTCACGACTCTGAGATCATGAAGAGCCATGTGGATTGCGGCAGGGTCCAGGATCCCTATTCGCTGCGTTGCATGCCGCAGGTGCACGGGGCCAGCCGCAATGCATGGCGGCATTTAAAGGATATGACAGCTATCGAATTGAATGCTGTTACTGATAACCCGATCATACTCGGGGCTGCCGACAGCATCAGCGGCGGTAATTTCCACGGGCAGCCCCTTGCGCTGCCATTGGATTATGCCTGTTTTGCCGCCGCGGAACTCGGTAATATCTCCGACCGCCGCTGTTACCTGTTGCTGGAAGGCAAATGGGGACTACCCATGCTACTGATGAAAGATGTAGGCCTCAACAGCGGATTCATGATTCCGCAATACACCACGGCAGCCCTTGTTTCTGAAAATAAAACGCTTTGCTTCCCATCGAGTGCCGACAGTATTCCTACCTCACTCGGGCAGGAAGACCATGTTTCGATGGGCAGCATCAGCGGCAGGAAACTAAACCGGGTGCTGGATAACCTCGAATATATTCTGGCCATCGAACTCCTCTCGGCCTGCCAGGCAATCGAATTCCGCCGACCCCATAAAAGTTCGGAAATTCTTGAATTTGCTCACGATTATGTACGTGATTTTGTGAGTTTTGCAGAGGAAGACCGGATTTTTGCTGAAGACATCAATAAAGTCGCCGGGCTTATCAAAGACTTCTCATTCGTGAAGAAAGTGAATGTATTTGCAGAAGGGCAGGGGATCCGTTTGAACCGTGGTTTTGAGGAATATTAAACTGTCTGAACCTTGATTTGGGGAAATTAAAAGATTTACAGGATTTTTACCCCAAAGCAATAAGGAGTTTTTTCTACTACAACATTTTGTCCATGGACCCTGTGATTT
The DNA here is from genome assembly GCA_964516445.1 of uncultured Chitinophaga sp. Lineage (GTDB taxonomy): Bacteria > Bacteroidota > Bacteroidia > Chitinophagales > Chitinophagaceae > JJ008. Next base: position 8,278 of record CAZEZE010000060.1, read on the forward strand.
ATATACACCGCTCACATAATGGTTAACACATCTCTAATTCAAAAAATCGCACCCAATCAAGGTTCTGCTTTACCGGATCATCCATCTAATCAATCACCCCATCCATAAATCCGCCCACACAACTCTCCAGCGCCAGTTCCATCATCGGCAACAGGGCTTTCTCCCTTTCTTCCGCTGAAATCTTTTCATGGGTGGGTATAACATCAGAAACGGTGAGCAGGGTAGCGGCCGTTTTTTCCAGGAAACGGGCATTGGCAAAAAGGGCAAAGGCCTCCATTTCCACCGCCAGGCAGTTATTCTTTTTGGCGATCGCGGGGATACCCTTTTTATCCCGGTAAAAAACATCGCTGGAATGGATATTGCAGCTATGCATCACCCTGTTCATCCGCTGCGCGGTAGCATTGATATGATCGTAGGCGGGTCCCCGGTGTTTAAAGCGGTTTTTCGAAAAACCAAAAGCACATTCCGCGTAGGTGGATTCGCTGAAAGCGCGGTCCACATTCACCAGGTCAAACAATTTCAGTTCTTCGGTATAAGCGCCGCAGGTGCCGATGCGGATAATGTTCTCCACTTCGTATTCGGTGTATAATTCGTAGGAATAGATACCGATGGAAGGACAGCCCATCCCGCTGGCTCCGATTGTGATGGGTTTGCCGTTATAATCCCCTGTGTAATAAAATGCATTCCGGGTATGGTTCACCTGGCGGATATTCTGCAGGAAGCGTTCGGCCATGAATTTGGCCCTGAGCGGGTCTCCCGGCAGCAGAACGGTCTTGGCAATGTCCCCTTTTTGGGCACTGATATGAATACTCATGGTAGGTTTAGGTTTCGGGGAACAAGATATATTTTTTATCAGATAATAACGACTTTTGTGATTGTCAGAACCATGATTTGGGGAGATTAAAAAGATTTTGGGGAGAGGGTTGTAACTTAAAAAATAATTTACTCTATCAGGAGCTGACAAAATCTCACTAATCCAAAAAATCTACCCAAATCATGGTTCAGACAATTAAACAATACGACCCCGTCAAATACAAAACCCCCACCGGCAGCAAACTAAGTTGCAAGGGCTGGATACAGGAAGCCGCGCTGCGGATGTTATTGAACAACCTCAATCCCGAAGTGGCCGAACGTCCCGATGACCTAATCGTCTACGGCGGCCGGGGAAAAGCGGCCCGCAATTTTGAGGCCCTCGACCATATCATCAAAGCTTTGAAAGTGCTGGAAAATGATGAATCCCTGCTGATTCAATCCGGCAAACCCGTGGGCATTCTTAAAACCCATAAGGACGCGCCCCGGGTATTGATCAGTAACTCCCAGCTTGTTCCCAACTGGGCCAACTGGAAACATTTTGACGAACTCGAACAAAAGGGATTGATGATGTACGGCCAGATGACCGCCGGTTCCTGGATCTATATCGGCAGCCAGGGCATTGTTCAGGGAACCTATGAGACCTATGCCGCCATTGCCGATAAACATTTCCACGGCACATTAAAGGGCACATTGAATGTAACGGCAGGTTTGGGTGGTATGGGCGGCGCCCAGCCCCTGGCCATCACCATGAATGAAGGTGTTGCCCTGATCGCCGAAGTGGAAGAGTGGAGGATCGACAAACGTATCGAGACCAGGTACCTTGACGAGAAACATACCAGTATTGATGATGCGATCAACGCCGCCATTCATTACCGCCGTGAAGGCGAGACCAAAAGTATTGGCGTATTATGCAATGCCGTTGACCTGCTTGACAGGCTGATACAAAGGGATGTCATCCCCGACACCCTTACTGACCAGACTTCGGCACATGACCCGCTGATCGGTTATATACCTCATACCCTGACCAACGAACAGGCCAATATCTTAAGGGAGCAAAACCCGGAGGAATATATCCGCCGCAGTTATGAAAGTATGTACCTGCATGTACAGCTCATGCTTCAACTGATGGACAAAGGCGCCATAACCTTTGATTACGGAAACAATATCCGGGCACGGGCACAAGAGTTTGAAGATCGTAGTTTGAGGTCCGGAAGTCCGGAAGACCGGAAGACCGAAAGTCAGAAGCAGGAAACCCGGCATGTAGGAAACGGCTTGCGGACTCCCGGACTTTCTGAATTCCCGACTTTTAAGCAAGGGCGCTGCTTCGATTTTAAGGGCTTTGTCCCCGCCTACATCCGCCCCCTGTTCTGCGAAGGCAAGGGACCCTTCCGCTGGGCGGCACTCAGCGGCGATCCCAATGATATCGCCGTCACCGATGAAGTGATCATGAATATGTTTCCCGGTAACAAGGGCATGCTCCGCTGGATGAAGATGGCCAAAGAGAAGATCGCTTTCCAGGGATTGCCAGCAAGGATATGCTGGTTAGGACAGGGTGAAAGGGAAAAAGCAGGTCTCGCTTTTAATGAACTCGTTCGCACTG
>CAZEZE010000061.1:0-2559 GCA_964516445.1 uncultured Chitinophaga sp.
GTGTTGGGATGTTACCGATGTTTTGCCCCTCTGGGGCAAGGACGCTGCGTGAAGAGATGAGGTGTTACCGATGTTTTGCCCCTCTGGGGCAAGGACGCTGCGTGAAGAGATGAGGTGTTACCGATGTTTTGCCCCTCTGGGGCAAGGTGGCATCGTGAGGTGTAGTGATGTTACCGATGTGTTGCCCCGTTGGGGCAAAGACGCTGCGTGAAGAGATGAGGTGTTACCGATGTTTTGCCCCGCCGGGGCAAGGACGCTGCGTGATGTGTTGGGATGTTACCGATGTGTTGCCCCGCTGGGGCAGGGTGGCATCGTGAGGTGTTGTGATGTTACCGATGTTTTGCCCCGCCGGGGCAAGGGTGCTGCGTGAGGATGCGAAGTGTTACCGTTGTTTTGTCCCTCTGGGGCAAGGGTGCTGCGTGAGGATGCGAAGTGTTACCGTTGTTTTGTCCCTCTGGGGCAAGGACGCTGCGTGAAGAGATGAGGTGTTACCGACCTGTTGCCCCGCTGGGGCAAGGTGGCATCGTGAGGTATTGTGATGTTACCGATGTTTTGCCCCGCTGGGGCAAGGGTGCTGCGTGAGGATGCGAAGTGTTACCGTTGTTTTGTCCCGCTGGGGCAAGGACGCTGCGTGAAGAGATGAGGTGTTACCGATGTTTTGCCCCGCCAGGGCAATGATACTACATGATATGGAAGAGTGTTACGGGTGAATAAACTCTACGATACACAAACGCGTCTGTTGATGTACCCGGCCCCATCGGGGCCCAACATCGGTAGAAAATGTAAATTGTAATGAATTTTTGCCCCGTAGGGGCAACACAAATTTCAAATTTATGTCCAAAAACGTATTAATATTAGGCGGTGCCGGTTTCATCGGTTTCAATGTCGCCAAATACCTGGCCGCTAACCGGGATTACCGTCTCACCATCGCCGATAATTTCATGAAAAAGAACCGTGACGAAGAATTCGACTCGCTGGTAAATAAATACGGCATAAAAGTGATTGAAGATGATTTCTCTTATCCCGGCGCATACGACAAACTGGATAATAAATATGACCAGGTGTACATGATGGCGGCCCTCGTGGGCGTTGACAACGCCAACAGCAAGCCGCATGAAGTGATCCGCATCAACACCTCGCTCGCCTTATATACACTGGAGTGGATTCGCCGTTCAACAATCGGCAAAGTGGTATTTGCCTCCACCAGCGAGAATTATGCCGGCACGGTGGATGCCTTTGGATATGCCATCCCTACGCCGGAGGAAGTGCCGCTTACCATTAAGGATATCGCCCACCCGCGGTTTACCTACGCGGTCACCAAGATCCTCGGCGAATCCGGCTTCCTCAATTATTCCAAAATGCTGGGATTTGAAACGACCATCATCCGCTATCATAATGTTTTCGGTCCCCGCATGGGATTCAATCATGTTATCCCGCACCTGGTGATACGCTTCCGCAACGATGAGAATCCATATAAGATATATGGTCATGACCAGACAAGGGATTTCTGTTATATCACGGATGCCGTCATTGGAACTGTGCTAGCCATGGAAACTCCCGGAACCAATGGGCAGATCTATCACCTGGGAACAGGAGTGGAGATCACCATCGAGGAACTGACCCGTGCCACAGGGGAACTGATGGGATTCAAAGGTGAATATATTTATGCTCCCACCTATCCCGGTTCCGTTTCCAGGAGAAGTCCCGATATTACAAAATCAAAAAAAGAACTGGGCTTTGAGGCAAAAGTAAACTGGAAAGATGGCCTGAAGGAAACAGTGGACTGGTATAATGCATATTTTGATGCCGGAAAAACGGTTCCCGATAAGATCACTTTTCAATAATTTGTTCCCGGCCGTTGCCGCGCTGAATAGCTATGTACACACACATCAAACGTTTTTTCGATATTCTTTTCTCCCTGGTTGCCCTGGTGCTGCTTTCCTGGCTTTTTATACCGGTCATTATCCTGTTATTGCTGACCGGGGAGCACGAAGTGTTTTACCGCCAGGACAGGGTTGGATACAGGAACCGGATCTTTGGCATCTGGAAATTTGCAACGATGCTTAAGAACAGTCCGAACATGGGTTCAAAGGATCTGACCATGCGCAACGACCCCAGGGTGACGTTCATGGGAAAATTTTTACGCAAGTCCAAGATCAATGAACTTCCCCAACTGTTCAATATCCTTACAGGCGATATGTCATTTGTCGGCCCAAGGCCCCTGATGAAAAGCGGGTTTGACAGGTACACGGATGAACTGAAATCAAAAGTTTATAATGTCACACCCGGACTGACCGGAATTGGCTCCATCGTTTTCAGGGATGAAGAACTGATCATCACGCAAAGCAATTTGTCACCGGATGAATGTTACCGTCACGAGATCCTCCCATATAAGGGCGCCCTTGAGGTCTGGTACCAGCAACACCGTAATTTCTATACTGATTTCATGCTGCTCTTCTTAACAGGATGGTATGTACTTTTCCCAAAAAGCGGACTGGTGTTTAGGTTGTTTCCTTCTTTACCGAAAAGGGAAAGCCTGCTTTCGGTGAAAAAAATTGA
>CAZEZE010000061.1:2659-4384 GCA_964516445.1 uncultured Chitinophaga sp.
GTGTTATTCTTTAAAAATAAAAAACAACCCCCGGTCTATAGTTCCCTTCGAGTGGACATGCATTCGCACCTCCTCCCGGGAATCGATGACGGGTCGCCGGATATGGCTACCAGCCTGAAACTGGTCAGGGGAATGACGGAGCTGGGCTATTACAAACTGATCACCACACCGCATATCATGGGCGACATGTATCCCAACAGCCGGGATACGATCCTGCAGAAACTGGACCAGCTAAGGGAAGCGGTGCGCACGGAAGGAATTGCTGTGGAGATCAATGCCGGGGCAGAATATTTCCTGGATGATTTTGTAGCCCGCTTATTAAAAGCGAATGAGCCCCTGCTGACCATCAGCGGTAATATGGTGCTTACGGAATTCTCCCTGGCATGGAAACCGCATGGCATCAAGGAAATATTATTCGAGATGCAGATGCAGGGTTACCAGCCTGTGATCGCCCATCCCGAGCGCTATATCTATCTTCAGCAGAATAAGGAATTTTATGAAGAGCTGAAGGAAATCGGATGTCTCTTCCAGCTCAACCTCCTGGCCCTTTCAGGGCATTATGGAAAATCAGTGCAGGACCTTGCCCAGTATCTCGTAAAAAAGAAACATTATGAACTGGTGGGTACCGACCTGCACAATATGCATCACCTGGAAAAGTTGCAACAACTCTCCAGTTCTCTCCTGGCCGAACTTAATTCTTCCGGCAAATTGCTCAACACCGGTCTTTAAAGATTGTAGAAAAATTCCCGCAGGTTATAATCGGGTGTGCTCCTGAGAAAGGCGCTATTGTGGATCATCTTTTCCACCGGGCCCGAATTCAGGTACTCACCGTGTCTTGAGTAGACGCCGTACAGGAATTTGAAGTTATACTTTATAGGGAGCTGGTTGAAGAAAACAGTTCCTTTCGTAGGCATTTTAGCAAGTACCAGTCTTTCCTCCATTAAACGCTCTCTCAATTCACCCAGCGTCATGGGCTCCCGGTTTTCATCCAGTGCGATCCAGTTCCCGTTGGTGTCTACCGCCATCCAGCCTTTTTTGGTTTTCACTTCAAACATGGCATGTGACATCAGGCGCCTGTTGAACACATCACGGCTTCTGGTCGGTGTGCTGTCTTCGGTGAAGTAGATATAAATATGCCTTGTTTTAAAACCTGCATATTTCAGGATCTTTTCCTGGAAAAAGGAGCGGTTGAAACAAAGACCTTTCCGTTGTGTATAATAATACTCCATGTTTGCCGAATTGGAGGGAGCAATCTCCTCATGATTAAACTGGCTCAGCGTGCTGTCCTGGAGGCGGGATATAAAGGCGATCTGGTTTTCAAATGACTGGTTTGCCGTACCCAGGCTTTTATCCATTTTCCATTCCTTAAGGAAGTATTCAATATACCGTTTGTCGTTCGAACTGAGCCGGAGACTTCCATTGAGCAACAGTGCGAAGAGAAACAGTGAGAAACCGATAAAAAGAAATGCTTTCAGAAGAATTCTTTTCATGGAAATTGGATTGTGGTCCTTATTACAGGATTCTCAAAAATATCTCCTGTCTGCCGGATAGTCAATTGTTTACAGGGTTTATTGACCGGCTATGGGAGAAATTCCGTACTAGTACCCGGGGCATATTCGGAAAACTACGATAACAGGTATTGGTAAAACCGCTTATTGCCTGTCCTGAGCCAGGAACCTGTTATTTTCCAGATGGCTTAGGAACTCGACAAATCGGCACATCAGC
>CAZEZE010000061.1:4484-8468 GCA_964516445.1 uncultured Chitinophaga sp.
ATCGGCAAATCATCTTATTAAAAAAGTTCAGCGGGAGCTGAACTTTTTTAATTTTTGCTTGTAGCTATACAGTATGAACGCTTTCACCATCAAGGATCTCGAGAATCTCACCGGGATCAAGGCGCACACCATCCGGATCTGGGAGCAGCGGTATCATTTCCTGAAACCGCAGCGTACCGCCACGAATATCCGGTACTACAGTAATGATGAGCTGAAGTCCATCCTCAATATCGCCCTTCTCAATAAGTATGGGTACAAGATATCCCATATCGACAGGATGGAAGCTTCCGAGATCAAAGAACGCATCCTTTCTTTGGGCGACCCCCGTGCCGTACAGGAAAGGATTATCAATGAACTGGTGCAGGAAATGGTAAACCTTGACATGGACCGGTTCGAAAAGATCATCGCTGATTTTATTGCGGCAAGAGGCATCGAGCGAACGGTCACACAGATCATCTTCCCCTTCCTGGAAAAGATCGGTATACTCTGGCAAACGGGACATATCAACCCCGCACAGGAACACCTGGTCACCAATATCATCCGGCAAAAACTGATCGTGGCCATTGAATCTGCCGGGTCGCTTTTAAAATACGACAAAACATTCCTGCTCTTTTTACCTGAAGGGGAGCACCATGAGTTGGGTTTGTTGTTCATGTACTACCTGCTGAAAAGCAGGGGTATCCGGGTGATCTATCTCGGCAGCAATGTGCCTTTCGACGACCTTGAATATGTGCTGCAGGTGAAGAAACCCGATGTTGTGTACGTGCACCTCACGGCTACCTGTGAAAAGTTCAATTTTGAACGGTTCCTGAACCAGATCAGCCATCGGTTAAAGAACGTATCTACAGTAATTTCAGGCCAGCTTACACAACAGTACCGGAGGCCCATCCCACCCGGGATCCAGCTAAAAAGGTCCCTCACCGAAGTAACTGACTACCTATCTCAATTGTAAAGCATTGATATTCAATTTATAATATTTGTTTAATTTTTTAACAAAAAAATTAAACAAATAGTTTGGCGGGCATTCCTATTGTGTTTAACTTTATTATTCTAATTCTTAAACACAATTTTATGTCAACTCCTGAGTTCAGCCAAATGCTTGTCAGTAATGCTGAGTTTTTTTTTTTTTTTTCCATCAACCTCACTCGTGATACCGAGGCGGCTAATGATCTTTATCAGGAGACCCTTTACAAAGCGTTGGCCAATCATGAGAAGTATAACAATGGTACCAATATCAGGGCATGGCTCTTCACCATCATGCGGAATATCTTCATCAATGATTACCGCCGCAAGCAGAAGCAAAAAACCATTTTTGATAATTCCGCGAATGATTTCCTGCTGAACCAGAAACAGGTGACTGTGAGTAATGCCGCCGAAAGCGGGATCCGTATAAAAGAAATACAGGAAGCGATACGGCAGTTACCTGAAATTTTTAAGACCCCTTTTTTATTGTATTTTGACGGCTACAAGTACAATGAGATCGCCGAAGCCCTCAATGAACCCCTGGGGACGATCAAGAGTCGTATCCATTTTGCCCGTAAATTGCTGAAAGAACAGATTAGTCGCTACTGAAGTCAGTCGGCAGTCCACAGTTTGCAGTCCACAGTCAGTTTCCTATAGGAAAGGGTTCTGACTGCCGACTGGATACTGCCGACTGAATAACAGGAAAATATTGCCCCAACGCAACGTCATCATAATAGGCGCCGGATTTGCCGGCCTGTCCGCTGCTTCCTTCATGGCGAAGGAAGGATGGAAGGTGACCGTTATTGAGAAGAACGATACACCGGGCGGCAGGGCCCGCCAGCTGAAGGAAAACGGTTTTACATTTGATATGGGTCCCAGTTTTTACTGGATGCCCGATGTATTTGAACGTTATTTCAACCAGTTCGGGAAAAAAGTTTCTGATTATTATAAACTGCACCGGCTGGATCCCTCCTACCGCATTTATTGGGAAAATGGATTTACCGATATGCCTGCCGATTATGAGGCGCTGAAGAAAGTTTTTGAATCCATCGAACCGGGCAGCGCCCGGAAACTGGATGATTATCTCCGCGGGGCCGCTTATAAATATGATGTGGGAGTAAATAAACTGGTGTACAAACCCAGCCGTTCCCTGCTGGAGTTCATGGACTGGCCCACCATCAGCGGTGTTTTTAAACTGCAGGTATTTTCTTCCATCAGCCGGCATATCGCCAAATATTTCACCAACCCGAAACTCCGGCAGATCATGGAGTTCCCGGTTTTATTCCTGGGTGCATTGCCACAGGAAACACCGGCGCTTTACAGCCTGATGAATTTCGCGGATATAAAAGGCGGAACCTGGTATCCGGAAGGGGGCATGTACGCGGTGGTGGATGCCATGTATAAACTGGCGCTTGAACTGGGCGTGGAATTCCGTTTCGGTGAAACCGTAAAGGGGATCCTTGTTCAGAACACAAGGGCCAAAACCGTTTCAACTGATAAGGATTATTACAGGTTGAATGCCATCATCAGCGGGGCAGATTATCATTTCACCGAAACCCGGTTGCTGCCCGATGAGTGCAGAAGTTATTCCGATAAGTTCTGGGCGAAAAAAGTGATGGCGCCATCCTGTTTACTGTATTATGTGGGACTGAATAAAAAACTTAAACAGCCCGTCCATCATTCCCTGTTCTTTGATGTTCCGTTTGATAAACATGGCCGGGAGATCTACGGGAACCCGCAATGGCCTACCGAACCTTTGTTTTACGTAAGTGTTTCATCCATGACCGAGAGCGGGATGGCCCCGCCGGGCTGTGAAGGGATCGTATTCCTGATACCGGTCGCTTCGGGACTGGAAGGGGATACGGAAGAACTGAGAGAAAAATATTTCAGGATCATCGCCCGCCGAATGGAAAAATTGACCGGCGAATCCATTCTTGATTCGGTGGTGTATATGAAGAGTTATTCGGTTGCCAATTTCGTTGAAGACTATAACTCTTTCAGGGGGAATGCATACGGGTTAGCCAATACGCTGATGCAGACCGCCATTTTCCGGCCGGCCATCCGCAGCAAAAAAGTAAAGAACCTGTTTTATACAGGTCAGCTCACGGTACCCGGGCCGGGTGTTCCGCCCAGCCTTATCAGCGGGGAAGTGGCAGCAAAATATTTAGTCAGGAAAATGCGATAATTTATCTATATTCAAATCATGGTTCACCTGTTTCATACTACCAGTGAAAGTTGTTCCCGCGTAGTCACCCAGCGGTACAGCACTTCATTCTCCTCCGCCATAAAGATGCTGCACAGGGATCTGCGCACGCCCGTTTTTAATATTTACGGGTTTGTCCGCTTTGCCGATGAGATCGTTGATACCTTTCACGAGCATGACAAATCCACCTTGCTGCAGCAGTTCAAAACCGAAACCTACGATGCCATAGAGCGGGGTATCAGCCTTAACCCCATACTGAACAGTTTCCAGCGCACAGTTAATGAGTATAATATAGACCTGAAACTGGTGGATGCTTTTTTTAAAAGCATGGAAATGGACCTCGACAAGAAATGCTATGACTGTGAAGGTTACCAGGAATATATCTATGGTTCAGCGGAAGTGGTGGGATTGATGTGTCTCTATGTATTCTGCGAGGGACAAAAGGAAATGTACGATAAGCTGGAAGCGCCGGCCCGTTCCCTGGGTGCAGCTTTCCAGAAAGTGAATTTCCTCCGGGATATCAAAGCCGATTTCAATGGCCTGTCACGCGTGTACTTTCCCGGTTGCGATTTCAATAATTTCACGGAAGCTGACAAAAGAAAGATCGAAGAAGAGATCCACCAGGATTTCAGGGATGCTTACGGGGGGATTGTCAGGCTGCCGCTTAAAGCCCGGTTCGGTGTCTATGTGGCTTATAAATATTATCTCTCCCTCTTTAAGAAAATAAGAAAGATGAAACCAGCCACGGTCCTTGAAAAAAGGATCCGGATCCCCAATTATTACAAGGCTATGATCATACTCCGGGCAGGAGTTAAGAA
>CAZEZE010000061.1:8568-10402 GCA_964516445.1 uncultured Chitinophaga sp.
TCCGGATCCCCAATTATTACAAGGCTATGATCATACTCCGGGCAGGAGTTAAGAATCAACTGCGGCTTATTTAATTTTTTTTTTGGCCACAAAATCACACGAAAAAACACGAATTAGTATTATTTGTTAAGTTGATCAATTTCAATTTTATTTTGTGTGCTTTTGTGTGGTTTTGTGGCTGGAATAATAATATTGTGATCAAGAATATGCAACAAACAGAAGTTGTTTTAGTGGATGAACAGGACCAGCCCGTCGGTAGCATGGAAAAAATGCAGGCCCACGTGGAAGGAAAATTGCACCGGGCATTCAGTGTATTCATCTTCAACAGCCGTGGCGAAATGCTGCTCCAGCAACGGGCCGCTGAAAAATACCATAGCGGCGGGCTATGGACCAATGCCTGCTGCAGTCACCCTTATCCCGGGGAGGAAACAGCAGAAGCCGCAAAAAGAAGACTAAAAGAGGAGCTGGGTTTTGAGGCTTCCCTGGTTAAGGTCTTTGATTTTGTATATAAGGCCGGCTTTGCAAACGGGCTTACTGAACACGAATTTGATCATGTTTTTACGGGACTTTATGAAGGGCAAATCGACTTTAACCGGGAAGAAGTCATGGATATCGCCTACCGGGACATGGAGCAGATCAGGCAGTCCCTATCAACCGATCCGCAACAGTATACGGCCTGGTTTCAACTGGCATTTCCCAGGATTGAAAACTGGTGGGAGGGGCGGTTTGGTTAACTTATTAACCAATTAACCTGTTTAACTTTGCAGACCAATGCACACGATCTATTATATACTTGTATTAATTGGCACTTTCGTCATCATGGAGGGTATCACCTGGTGTACCCATCGCTTTGTGATGCATGGATTTCTATGGATCCTTCACAAGGACCATCACCAGGTGAGGCCGGGGATCTTTGAAAAGAACGACCTGTTCGCTTTCATCTTCGCAGTTCCCAGTTTCCTGCTGATCTATTTTGGCACCTACGATCATGTCTGGTGGATGCAGGCTGTAGGATTCGGGATCATGGCATACGGTTTCGCCTACTTTATGGTCCACGATGTGATCATTCACCAGCGGTTTAAATGGTTCAGCCGCAGTAACCATACCTATGTACGGGCGATACGCTGGGCACATAAAATGCACCACAAACACCTGGGCAAAGAGGATGGAGAAAGTTTCGGCTTCCTGGTCGTTAATAAAAAATACTGGGCCAAAGTGCGCCGCGATAAAAAATTGATGGCGGGGAAGGCGAGAGTGGAGTATGCACCGGAGGAGTCGGGAGTCGGGAGTCTGGAGTCTGGAGTCGGGAGTCAGGAGTCTGGAGTCGGGAGTCTGGAGTCTGGAGTCGGGTCGTCTGGTTAGTAAGGTCCCTGCACCTGTAACTTGGCTTTCAAGTTAAGAGTGATTGACCGATTTTCAAAGTGATCTATTTTGCATATAAAGTACGGAACACTAATATTAGATTCTCTGATTATTTGTTGATAAAGCTTTTTGTAAAAATTACCCGTCTGTGTAAAGTGTAGGAAATTTATGTAACTACGGAGGCTGACTCCAGACTCCAGACTCCCGACTCTTTTGTATGTTTAATCATCAATGTTCAATTCCAACCATAAATACGACTACATAATCGCCGGTGCAGGCTGCGCCGGATTGAGCCTGGCTATTCACATGATCCGGTCGGGGAAGCTTGGCGATAAAAAGATCCTGCTGATCGACAAGGATGCAAAGAAAAAGAATGACCGCACCTGGTCTTTCTGGGAAACGAAGCCGGGGCCCTTTGAAGAAATTGTGTATCGCCGGTGGAAGAAGACCTGGTTTCACAACAGGGAATTTT
>CAZEZE010000062.1:0-10324 GCA_964516445.1 uncultured Chitinophaga sp.
GTATCTTCATCGATCTGGTACTCCACTTTCAGCCGGTCTTCGAAACGCATATTTTCCAGCGCCAGGTAATCCTTCACGATATTCAGTTCCTTTTCCAGTGTCACATTCTCCCATTTCTCAGACTGCATGCTGCTCCGGAGTATATTGCTCAGTTCAGTCACTGCTTTACGCGCCCGCTGCGGGTTCTCATCCACCAACGCACGGATACTGTTGAGCGAGTTAAAGATGAAGTGAGGGTTGATATGGGCCTTGATGGTCTGAAGTTCGAGTTCTTTCACCAGGGATTCGAGCCGCAGGGTGTCCAGTTGCTGTTTCCGGCTCTTCGTTACATAATGGTACATGAAATAGATCAGGTTCCAGATAAAGAAGAGGAGGAAAAAGGAAAAGCCGCTGCTGAGCACCAGTACCAGTTTGCTCACCCCGTAGCTGACCGGGGGATTGTCCAGCAGCTCCTTCTCATCAGCACTGAGCAAACCGGCACGCGATACACTTTCCAGCCGCAGCCAGGAAACACCCAGTGCCAGAACCAGTGTCAGCAGTAAAAAAATGATCACCTGCTTTTTCAGGTTTTTCTGCAGTATGCTGAACCGGATGATCAGCTCCCGCATGATATGAGAGAACAGGATCCCGATAAAAAGAAATACGGCCAGGCGGCGGAAATAATCGGGGCTGAGTTTATCAAAAGAGAGCGCAAAAAAGATATTGATCAGGGCAAAACTTCCCCATCCGACCAGCTGGAACAACCAGTATTTCACCCATTTTTTACTCAGTGGCATGACCAAAACTAACCAAATCCCTTTCAGGCAGGCACTGTAAATATACCAGTGGCTGATTAGTTTTACAAATGGCCCCGGGGCCCTCCCCGGATTGGAGATTAAGTCCTGTTATACAGAACATTCTTTACCCCCCCTTGTTACTTAATCTTTGGCAAAAAAGGGTGGACGGAAACCTTTATTTTTACAATGTCTAAAAACGCTACATGGAAATAACGCCGGGTCCCCTGTTAAAAACGATCGATTCCCCTGCCGATCTGAAAAAATTACCCCGTGAAAAATTACACCAGGTTTGTGACGAACTGAGGCAGTATATCATTGATGTAGTGAGCGTACATGGCGGCCATTTTGGCGCCAGCCTGGGTGTGGTGGAACTTACTACCGCGCTCCATTATGTTTACAATACTCCTTACGACCAGTTGGTATGGGACGTGGGTCACCAGGCCTATGGGCATAAGATCCTCACCGGCCGTCGTCATAATTTCCCGACCAACCGGAAATACAAGGGACTGAGCGGTTTTCCCAAAAGAAGCGAAAGCGAATACGATACATTCGGGGTGGGACACTCCTCCACTTCCATTTCCGCTGCATTGGGAATGGCCATGGCCGCTAAATACAAAGGGGAGAACAACCGGAAAGTAGTGGCCGTTATTGGTGACGGCGCCATGACGGCGGGACTTGCTTTTGAAGGAATGAACCATGCTGGTGTGGCCGACACAGATATGCTTATCATCCTGAATGATAATTGTATGGGGATCGACCCGAATGTTGGCGCCCTAAAGGAATACCTCACCGATATCACCATCTCCCCGACTTATAATAAAGTAAAGGATGATGTGTGGAAACTCATGGGAAAGCTGCCCGTCGGCAAGAATTTTACCCGGGCTATGGGACATAAACTGGCGGAAGGACTGAAAGGAATGGTGAGCAGCAGCGCCAATTTATTTGAAGCGCTGAAGCTTAGGTATTTTGGTCCCATTGACGGGCATAATGTTGCCAAACTGGTCGATACCCTGAAAGATCTCCGGAATATTCCGGGTCCCAAGATCCTGCACATCGTTACCACCAAGGGCAAGGGTTATGCCCTGGCAGAACAGGACCAGACCAAGTGGCATGCCCCCGGGTTGTTTGATAAGATCACCGGCGAGATACAGAAGAAAAAATTCGACCTGCCCCAGCCGCCTAAATACCAGGATGTATTCGGGCTTACTCTTATTGAACTGGCCGAAAGGAATGAGAAAATATTTGGTATCACCCCCGCCATGCCTTCCGGGTCTTCGTTGAAATTCATGATGGAAAAAATGCCGGACCGGGCCTTTGATGTGGGCATCGCCGAACAGCATGCCGTTACGGTCAGTGCCGGAATGGCCACTCAGGGTCTGAAAGTATTCTGTAATGTCTATTCCTCATTTATGCAACGGGCTTACGATTCGGTTGTGCATGATGTCGCCATCCAGAAACTGCCCGTGGTATTCTGTCTCGACAGGGCCGGTGTGGTGGGTGATGACGGGCCAACGCATCACGGCTGTTATGATATCGCCTATTTTCGCTGTATACCCAATATGATCATCAGCGCCCCGATGAACGAAAGTGAATTGCGCAGCCTGATGTACACGGCACAACTGGAATCGACGAAACTTCCTTTTGTGATCCGTTATCCCCGCGGGGAAGGCGTGATGCCGGAGTGGAAAACGGAAATGAAGGAGATAAAAATCGGTACCGGAAGAAAATTAAAGGAAGGGAAAGATATCGCGGTCTTATCGTTTGGTCACCCCGGCAATTTTGCCGCCGCCGCCATCAGGGAACTGCGAAACGATGGCATCAATCCCGGCCATTATGATCTGCGTTTCGCCAAACCCCTGGATGAGGAATTATTGCACGAAGCCTGCAGCCGGTATGAAAAACTGGTTACGGTGGAAGATGGCAGCATAAAAGGTGGCATCGGTTCTGCGGTACTGGAGTTTATGGCGGAACATGGCTATAAGAACGAAGTACGCATACTGGGTATACCTGACCGGCTGGTGGAACACGGTACACCCAAAGAACTGCACCGCGAATGCGGGTACGATACTGCCGGTATTAAAGAAGTCATCCTGGAGATGATGCGGAGTAAAGTGAGAAGTACAGGTACCATTGTGTAGAGCCCCTCCCCGGAGTCTCTTTTTGTATTCAGGGTTAATAAAAAGATATAATCCTGATATCAGTTGTTTGCAATTCATTAGTCCACCTTATGAACGGATATTACCATAATATTCTGTCATGCATACAAGGTTGTACACAGTTACCTGTATTCTTACTTTTTTTCTGACCTATCAATTACAGTATGCCCGGATTTCATCGCCTCCGGGTCAACTATCACCTATGGAATCCCGGTGGACGGGGCAACTCACCCTGGAAGAAAGATTCACCGGGCTTTCTGGTACCAGCATCCGGACAGTGAAAGTTCAATTCACCAATGCACTCCCCACCCTTTACAGGAACGACCCTACCACCGACCTCGATTTTACGGATGATAAGGGAACCGGCACTGTCAGTTATCATGCAGAAGGAATGATCGGAACAAGAAAAGTATCGGTTACTGATTGCGATGGGAGAGGAAAATCGGAGTTGCATGAAGTGGTGGTGGATGAAAGAGAAAATACATATCGCATTCATGCTATCGGTCCGGCCTGTAACGGCACAGCTACGGATTTGCTGGAAGGCAAGACTGAAGTGTATGGCCCTGAAAATACGGATATCATTGTTTCGGACCAGTCACTAACTAATAAGAGGGTGCTGTCGGGTACAAAGACCGAAGTAATTGACCTGGGCGGCGATCTGGGCACTGTTAACCGTACGATTACCTGGAGTTTGTCAAGAGATCTCAATGATGCCGTTCTGATCGTTACGCCGGAAAACTATGACAACTGGATGCCTGAACCCGGCAAAGATGAATCCAGCCCGGGAAAGTTGATGAATATATCCCTTAAAATCCAGGCAAGGAACGGAGGCCCCTCCCCCGTAAAGGCAACGGAATTCATACTTCAGCTTTCAGGAACTTCAAGGGAACCCGGTATTGCGCTGAATTACCCTGTTACCGATCCCAAGACAACCCCGGATTTACAATTTCAATGGCAAATGTACGCTGATACTTCTGCTGAGGGACAGCAATTGGAAATCCACCTGCGAAACCCGGGTGTGTCGGCCAGCGCCAGGATCGCAGCTTTTGACGGGGGCGGCTATACAACATTATCCGTAACAGCTATTTTGGAGGATAATACCGAACTGCGGGGCTCTTTACTGGTACCCAATGGTGAACAATTGATACGCATTCCGAAAAGAATGCCGGGTGACAAGATCGCCACGGCCTGGTTAACCGCGAATAACAATCCGGGCGAATCAGCCGATGAAGATGCACTCGATGGAAATCCCAATAAAGGAGACGGGTTGTCTGCTTATGAGGAATACAGGGGCGTGATCTGTGAATATGAATTCGGCGCCCGTCACCCGGCAAAATTCGGCAGGCTCGATCCCTGGAAAATGAACCTCGGCCTCAAAGTGGACAAAGCCGAACTTCCCTTTTTTGCTGAAGGAATCAAATGGTTTGAAAACGGAACGCATATAAAAGTGCTCCGTTTTAACGAAAGAGAGATTGGTGGTGACAGAAGGTTAAATAAAAATGGCGCTAGTGCACATATTTATGATCAATATACGTTGCTGCTTTATAAAGGACTGTTAGCTTATGCGGGAGGTCCGCTTGGGATAACCTATACCAGTAGCATGAACCCGGAAATACCAGCGAATACACAAAATATAGTTATCGATCCCGGAGCGGTTCAGCGTGAATACGACACAATTGCAAACAGGGCGAGACCTGCACCCCTTCCATTTACGCGATCGGAATTATTAGCCAATACGATTGCCCATGAACTCTGTCATGGAGTGAACGTGTGGCATCATGGTGAGGAGCCTCCAATCCCTCGTCCACTCCGGAAAGCAACCTTACCTGACCAATCGCCTTATTATACATTCCGGGTATTTGACAGGGCAGGAAATCCTGTCAACCTTCCATATGAATTTCGTGGAAGAATCGGTATTGCCGGAGGGCTTCAAAGCGGCGACCTTTCCTGTATCATGGCCTACAATCCGTATTATAACTGGGCATACACCCGGGGCGCTGATCTTGCCAGGATCTATAACCAGGTCCCCATAGCGCCGATCGGAAACAAAATTTGCACCTCCGCCCTCGGCACAGGGTTCAATCATTCGATTATTTATTTTGGAGATGCATCACCGGGCAGGGGTAATTGCCTTCAACAGATCAAATTAAAACCATGAACACGCATGATATGATTTACCTGGCAAAACAAACCAACCGGAAATGCATAACGCTTTCCATCGCTATGATTTGTTTAATTTCGATCAGCGGTTTTACACAGATCCAGGGAGGGGTATTTGACCTGAAGAAACAAGGCATCGCAAATGCACTGGTCCTGGCAATCGATTCATCCGGCATCATTAAGGATTCAGCCAGGTCCGATCAACGTGGATTCTATATATTCAAAGGCCTGCTTACCGGCAAATACCGGATCGAAGCAAAGGCAAGCGGTTTCCGTACTAGCGTATATGAGCATATCATTGCAAACAAAGAATTCCCGGTGGATGAAAATTCAAGGATCGATATATCCAATGCCACCAGGCTCGAAATAGTATTGAAGCCATCAAATGCGCCCTGACCTGACAGCGCTTCTTTTCAATGAACCTCTGTACAATTAAAGGGACGGTAAATAGGCTGCTTGATCCAGAACCCGTGAAGAATTCCCGATGATAAAACAAGCATATGAAAAAAATCATACTTCTGCCGGGTATTCTTCTTATTTGCCTTTTCTCAATCAGCCAGAAAACCATCCCCACCAACGGGCCCTGCAACGACGAGAAACTGGTCAATGCAAAAGGAAACTGGATGAAAGACAGTCCCTTTGAACGGGGATCGGTAAACTCGCCAGCAGCCAATAAGACCATTGACAATATCCACAACCTTCTTTTACAAACCATACCCCAACCAACCGGAGTGGATGCAGCCTGGCACCGGAGTAGCGGTGTCAGCTATTTCGGATCGAACATGAAACAGGCTCCTTTTATAAAAATGGTATACACCTGCGGCTTCTTCCGTTATTATTGCGGTACTGGTAATACCATGAGCCCTTCAGGCGAAACGGGCACCTGGTTCGGGGTTATTGCAAACAGCAGCGGCGGAAGCAGCTCGGGCGATGAGGAATGGCTGATCAACGGGGTCCCGGTCATCCAGCAAAGCCGGGTGCAAAGAATGGTACGGGGATTCGGGATACAGCAGGGGGAACCCGGGAGCAATAGAATATCGGTACTCATTCACCGTCCCGGCATTTCACCCTACCTGCCCGTCACCAGGAAACAATACCTTGACCAATGCATTCGATATACGACCCAACTTCATAATGAAGTGATCAGTGGCCTGGAACAAATACCCGTACGGTCTCTCGAAGAACAGGAAAAAGAAAAGAAAGCAAAATTGGCCAGGTTCGAAAAGGATTTCGCCAATGACCCCAAACGATTAAAACAGAATGTCGATTATTATTTATCCGGGTACCTGACCGATCAGCAACGAAAAGAGGAACAGCTGAATAAAGCACGGAAGGTCAAGGCAGACCAGTTAAAGAAGTTCACCGATGAGCTGGCCAAAAACACCAGGGAAGGGACACTCAATATACAGGCAGCGATAGCAACTAAATACCAGGCCGATCCAGTCTTTGAGTATGACACCACAAAAGGCAGCCTCCTTGTAACGGAGAACCCGGCTTATATACGCAAGGAGTTACCGGGTCATGTGCCCCAGTTCTTTATTGTGTACTGGGTATGTAATGACTGGGGGGCCCAAAAAAAGATCGGCGAGATCATCGAACAATATTTTCCATTTGAAAAATTGCAGGCGATGATCGATAAATAAATTTTACCTGCAAACTAAAAAATAACACGATGCGATATTATCAATCAACTTTTCTGCTGATCGTTGTGTCCCTGTTTCTTTCAGCCGGCAGTATAAAAAATAA
Source organism: uncultured Chitinophaga sp. (assembly GCA_964516445.1). GTDB lineage: Bacteria > Bacteroidota > Bacteroidia > Chitinophagales > Chitinophagaceae > JJ008. The sequence goes on from CAZEZE010000062.1 coordinate 6,839, forward strand.
AAGATTGTACGATTCTTCTAAAAAAAGATCCGTTGAAAAGCCGGTCCTTTTCCCTGACGATTTCCGTATGGGATATTCCTCCGTCTATGAGGTCCGGCTCGTACACACCGGGTATACGTCGTTTAATGGAACTCCCGATGACTGCCCCATCCGCTCAAACGGTACTGTTACACTTAGCGGACAGCTATCGGGTGATGAAAATACCGGCCCCGACGATCCTATTCTCTATACGGGTGTTCTCAACATGGAGATTGACATGGATATATGCAGTGTAAAGCGCATGGCAAACGGTGAAGACAAGGTATGCGGAATGACCGTAAGGGGTTCCGGGCGGGTATATACCGAACTGGAACTTGATACCACGAGCGGCGGCGGGTATATCAAGATCAGGCACGACTCAACAGCCCACGGCAGGTTTCAGAAATCGGTGGGCGGGACATGTGACCAGCCGCAACAAGCAGAGGAAGAGTACATGGTTCCCAATAAAACTATTGCATCCATATTCAACGGCAGAAGTTTGCCTATGCTGCTGCACAGGACGCTGAGAGTCGGGCGATATACAGAAACGGAGGATCAGAATAAAACGGTGGTAGAAGTGATCCGGAAAATACGTTAATTACCGGCTTATACAATTCGCTAACCGGACACCAGTATATGTCCCGACAAGGCCGTTCTACCGTTTGACATTACCCCACGCAATGTATGCGGTTGGATTATAGTCGCTGCGGTCTCTGTGATCTCTGCGTGAAATTCAAACAGACACACTATTCCGGTCATTTACTGATTTATTAATCTTCTTATTCTTCGTATCTTTTCCCAAACAAACCCGATGCGGAAACTCCTCCTTATCTTTTTCCTGATCGCACCGGCGCTACTGAAGGCACAGTTGACAGTTGCCGTGAAAGCAGGCCTCAATCTCGCCAATATCAGCAACACATCCGGTATCAGCACCAGCAATTATACCGGGTATATGATCGGCGGTTATATTTCGCCCAAACAAAAAAAAATCGTTGGCTTCCGGTCCGAGATCATGCTTTCCCGCCAGGGGTATGATTACAGCACCGGCACCCAAACCGGCAAAGTGAACCTGGATTACCTGCTCCTGCCCCAATTGATCGTTTTGAAATTCACCAAGAAATTCCAGGTCCAGGTCGGCGGCCAGGCGGCCTTCCTGCTGAATGCCGGGGTGGATAGCACCGGGGGCAGCGGGAATAACGGCAGTCTTTTCGATTATTTTAAACGGTTTGATTATGGTGTCGTAGGTGGACTGGAAGTGTCTCCCTTAAGCGGCTTTTTCATTGGCAGCCGGATCAATATCAGCCTGAGAAACCTTAAGAAAAATGCTTCCGGCGGGAGATCCAACCCTGGTTTTATTCCTAAAGACCTGATTCGCAATAATGTATTACAGCTCTACCTGGGCTGGCGGTTTTGAGTTCACAAAACTTTAACAGCTGATCTGTCATTTGCAGTTATGGATTCTCGTCTAATTTCCATCACAAACGAGTTGCTAACCCATAATATGAAGAGACTACCCCGTCTGCTGATTCTCCTGCCCGTCACCCTTGTGTCCGTATCCTGGTTTTCTGCAAAAAACCCGGTAAAAAAGACGGCTATATCCACAACTCCGAAAAGCAGGAATGCTGCACCCGGTGATAATACCCTGGAAGATAAAATTCAGGACAAAGCATCGGCGGCAAAACTATATGTAAAGCAAAAAGGATTCAATACCAATATTGCTTTCCTGATAGATATGAGCCTTCCTTCCGGGCAGAACAGGTTCTTTATTTACGACCTGCTGAACGACAGTGTGATCGCTTCCGCACCGGTTGCACATGGGGGTGGCTATAGCTTTTCTGAGGAAGGACTGAAGTTCAGCAATGTGGTTGGAAGCGGTCTGACCTCCCTTGGCAGATACAAGATCGGGAAATCCTATACAGGTATGTTTGGATACTCCTATAAACTACACGGGCTGGACAGCAGCAACAACAATGCGTATGAAAGGACTGTCGTATTGCATGGTCACAGTTGTGTGCCCGAAACAGCCGTACCCGGTGAGATCTGCCAGAGCCTTGGCTGCCCAACCGTAGGGCCAGGATTCCTGGAAAAACTGAAAAAGATCATCAACACATCCCCGCGACCCATACTGCTCTGGATCTATACCTGAATATTACTGTAGTTCATTGTTGAGGTGTATGAACAACTGGATCAGCCGGGCCTCGTCCTTCGGTTTGATCTTTTCCCTTTTCATGATTGTTTGGATCGCGTTACTGTATCCCGGCATTTTTTTCATCAGCAGGTCGGCATCTGGCGCAACGGGTACGATTTTATTACCCGGCAAGGACGCGAAGTACATGAACGCAGGATCAGTATTCCTTTTATCCTCCGGGATATCCGGGTCCTTGAACAACAAAACGCTTTTAGAGCTGCATTTCAGCAGCCCGATACCCCCATCCAGCAATACCTGGTAAAAAGTGGATGAAGTATTGGCCTGTATGGCCGGGTAAAACCGGCGGAACAGCAGGTGTACGGTATCCTTATTGAACCGGGTGATAAAATGAAGCTCAGAAACACTGTCCACAAATTCCATGATCACACTATCCTGGAGATAATAGGCCATGTCATTATGCACATCGAAAAGCAGGGGCACCTGCATATCCGGCCGGCCGCTCCTGAACTTAACATTCCCGTTCGTCCATTCCTGGTTGATAAATTTCTTCTGCAGGTTCGTTTCATCCTCATCGGGCCGGGTGGCCCAGCTGTACACTTCCATTCTGCGGCTGGGGGGCTGGCTGCCGCCTACACCCGAACCAAGGCTTTGACCCAGACACTGACTACCGGAGAGCAGTACTGCGGCAATGAATATTTTTTTCATACCTGGCGCATTTATATGAACAAAAAAACAGTTTCTAAAAATAACGCTATTCTGATATTCTTTCTATGAGTCCCCTTTTCACTTTTTAGCTGCTTTCCAGGAGGATTCCGGTCATAAAAAAACCGTCCCGGCCGTGCCGGAACGGTAAAGATTGATGAAACAATTTTAAACGGAAGCCGCTTTAAAACTCTTTACCAGTTGTGCGTCCATGGTAATGTTCATATTCAGGGATTTGCTGACCGGGCAATTGGCCTTTGCCTCATCGGCATATTGCGGAAAATCTTTGGCTTTCAGTTTAGGAACCTTAGCCCTTACTTCCAGGTGACTCCCGGTGATGGCGCCTCCTTCCAGTGTGACCGTGCACTTTGTTTCAATACGGCTGGGAGTAAAGCCCGCTGCGCCCAGTACAAAACTGAGTTTCATGGAAAAGCAACCTGCATGAGCTGCGGCTATGAGCTCTTCGGGGTTGGTGAAGGTGCCGTCCTCAAAACGGCTCCTGTAGTCGTAGCTTTTATTTTTAATTACACCGGACTGAGTAAGCAGTTTACCGCTTCCCTCTTTACCGGAACCTTTCCAGTTGGCTGTTGCTGAACGTTTCATGTTTTACAATTTGG
>CAZEZE010000063.1:0-10270 GCA_964516445.1 uncultured Chitinophaga sp.
TGTGTCGAAAGGCGCAGATAAAAAACCTTTTTGCTGGGGTAATCCTTCCAGTTCCCGTACCGGTGCATCATTGCGTTCATAGATCCCTTTTGGGGCAAAAAGGGTCTCCAGGGCTTTTACAATGGCCGGTTTCCAGGTATCAATTCCCAGTGCCAGTGTTTGCAGTACGAAATAGTCATTGAACTTATCGATGATCAGCTGGGGCAATCCATCGGCTTCCCCGAATACAAGGCGGCAGTTCTCCGTATAACCGATCTTTTTGCGGTATTCCCAGCAATCGCGGATACGATCAAGGAAGAACTGTTCGTTGATCTCATCCGTTTTGTTACGGGTCAGTAACCTTACCTGGATCTGCGAACGCGGGTTGACATAGCCTTTGCCGACGAATTTCTTGTCATGGGTATATACTTCCGCGATCTCCCCGGGCTGCATTTCGCTGTCGGAGGAACCCACTTCGTTATTGAAGATCCAGGGATGGCCATTAACGACCCGGGGGGATATTTTTCTTTTGAGGTAGATCCTGTTCATCGGTGGCAAGGTAAGGAAACGGCTGGTTGATGGCTATGGTTTTGCCACGAAAACACACAAAAAACAGGAAAGAGATTTGCTATCTATCTGTATTTTCTCTGACTGTTCGTACACCCTGTCAGCCGTCAAAGCAATTCATATTATTTGTGCCATTAGTGCCTTGCAAAAGCTGCAGCTTAAATCAATTTGCCCTGTCTGGTATCCGGAAGATGCATCAGGGTTTTGCTTCGTCCCGATAGCCATCGGGATACAAAACCGGGTTTCCTGTTGATTGGTATTTTTCGTGTCTTTTCGGGTGATTTCGTGGCTGGAATTGTCGCGAAAAAGGTCAATTTGTCCCAAAAGGCCTGTTGGCAGTATTCTTGTCCATCGTACCTTTGCAGTCAATTTGAAAAAATGGCAGAAAAAGACATGAAAGAGAAGGAAAACGGAACCCCGGAAAACAGCATGGGACCCGATATCAATACCGACGAGAACCAGAGCGGTACAACCCATTTGAATGAACCTGTTGCCGAGGAATCCGAGCTCGAACAATTAAGGTCTGAACTGGAAGAATCAAAGGATAAATTCCTCCGGAAAGTGGCCGAATTCGAGAATTTCAGGCGGCGCAGCGCTAAAGAAAAGATCGAGTTGATCCAGACAGCCGGTAAGGAGGTGATCACCGACCTGCTGGAAGTGCTGGATGATTGTGACCGCGCTCAAAAACAACTGGAGCGTACTGAAAATGCTGATGCATTGAAGGAAGGCGTCATGCTGGTGTTCACCAAACTGCGCAGTACCCTGCAGGCAAGAGGTGTGAAAGTCATGGAAACCATTAACCAGGAGTTCAACCCCGACCTGCACGAAGCGATCACGGAAATCCCGGCAGCAGCGGATGACATGAAAGGGAAAGTGGTGGATGAGGTGGTGAAAGGGTATTACCTGAATGATAAGATCATCAGGCATGCGAAGGTGGTGGTAGGTAAATAAAAGTAGCGAGTCGCGAGCTGATAGCTACGAGCCGGCTCAGGGACTTATCTCGAAACTCATAGCTCAAAGCTCATAGCTTCATCATTATGGCAAAAAGAGATTATTACGAAATACTGGGTGTTGGCAAGACTGCTTCCGCGGATGAGATCAAAAAATCTTATCGCAAGGTGGCCATGCAATATCATCCCGACCGCAATCCAGGCGATAAAGCGGCGGAAGAAAAATTCAAGGAAGCGGCGGAGGCCTACGAAGTACTTAGTGACGCGGATAAAAAAGCACAGTATGACCGTTACGGACATGCCGGTGTTAGCGGGAACGGTCGCGGCGGATTCAGCGGCGGCGGCATGAACATGGAAGATATCTTCAGCCAGTTCGGGGATATTTTCGGGGATGATCTATTCGGAAGTTTCTTTGGTGGCGGAGGAGGTCAGCGAAGGGGTGGCGGACAAAGAAGCCGCGGCGTAAGGGGAAGCAATCTGCGGGTCAAACTGAAACTGACCTACGAAGAGATCGCCAAAGGAGTTACCAAGAATATCAAGGTTAAGAAATATGTGGGTTGCAGCACCTGCAGTGGCAGTGGCGCAAGGGACAAGGGCAGTGTGCAAACCTGTAACACCTGCGGCGGAAGCGGACAGGTGCGCAAAGTACAGAATACATTTCTCGGCCAGATGCAAACAGTGACCACCTGTCCAACCTGCAACGGGGAAGGCAGCACCATCACCGCGAAATGTACCAACTGCAAGGGGGAAGGAAGGGTGTACGGAGAAGAAACGGTTACGATCGATATACCGGCCGGCGTACAGGAAGGAATGCAGATGAATGTGGGCGGCCGCGGCAACGCGGGTGAGAGAGGCGGTTTGGCCGGCGACCTGATCGTACTGATCGAGGAAGAACCGCATAAGGAACTGCACCGCGAAGGACTGAATGTAGCATATGAACTGCATCTTTCATTCGCCGATGCGGTTTTCGGCACCCAGATTGAAGTACCCACCATCGATGGGAGGGCCAAAATCAAAATACCACCCGGCACCCAGAGCGGAAAAATTTTCCGGCTGAAAGGGAAAGGATTCCCGGCCGTTAATTCCTACCAGAAAGGCGACCAGCTGATCCAGGTGAATATCTGGACCCCCCAGCATGTCAGCGCAGAAGAGAAGGCGCTCCTGGAAAAATTAAACCAGTCGCCCAATTTCAAACCCCACCCGGAAAAGGGAGGAAAGAATTTCTTCGATAAGATAAAGGAGATGTTTTCATAACTAAAGGAGGGAAAGAGAAAAAGAGGGGTGATTGATGATCCACTCTCTTTACCTCGTTTTCTTTTTAATCTCTTAGCAATCCTTTCCGCACTAATAGTTCGCCTGCGCCCCGCCGCCCTTTTTCTTTTTTACTTTGGAGTAAAGGGTCTTTGTATGTTGCACAAGGTTCACAAATTCCTTTTGCAAAAGGTCGTCGGATCCCGAGGACGATTGGGCCAGCGTGAGTACTTCGTTCCAGCTGCTGTTCCTGATAAAGGGCGAGTTACGAAGCAGGGAACCGAACATGGCGACTGCTGCCGAAAAACGGTAGCACTTTTCCAGGTCCTCAAAATGGCGGAATTCCAGGTTGCTGCTGTGATCAAACCGTCGTTCCTCTTCACTGTTGGGATGCTTGTAGCGCATCCCGATATTGGCAAACCTGTTATTCACCATATCCTGTTTTACAGCATTTTCATTGGCCTCTGTGGGTACGATCTCGAACAGTGCGATCATCGAATAACCTGAACCGATCTCCCCTCCCTCGATCACCGATGCCGAATCCCGGAGTGCGCCTACTTTGTTGTCAAAGCCGATCAGCCGGTATTCCTTTACATACTCAGGGTTGAACTCCACATTCATGTACACGTCATCTGCCACGGCATACAGTGTCTGGGTGAATTCTTTCAGCAGCACTTTTTCCGCTTCCATGAAATTGTCGAGATAGGCAAAGTTGCCGTTGCCTTTATTGGCCAGTGTATGGATCTTGGAATCCTTGTAGTTGCCCATTCCCACACCCAGGCAGGTGAGGTAAATACCTGATTCCCGTTGCAGGGAGATCAGTTCATCCAGTTCCTGTTCCGTTTTCACGCCGACATTAAAGTCCCCGTCAGTGGCCAGTATCACCCTGTTGTTGCCGCCCTCGATAAAATGGTTGCGGGCAACGCTGTAGGCGATCCGGATACCGGATTCACCTGGAGTGGAACCGCCCGGCTCCAGTTCATCAATAGCCTTGAGTATCTTTTCTTTTTCCGCTCCGCTGGTCGAGTTCAACATGATCCCGGTAACACCGCCATACACCACGATCGAAACCGAATCCTTTGCCCGCAGGTTGTTCACCAAAAGCCGAAAGGCAGATTTCAGCAGGGGCAGGCGGTTGACCATATCCATGGAGCCCGAAACATCGATGAGGAAAACAAGGTTGCTGGGTGGCAGGGAGTCCAGGTTCAGTTTTTTAGAAGAAAGGTTCACATAGAACAACTGGTTATTGTCGTTCCAGGGACAGGATGAAAGTGTGGTTTTGATATTGAAAATAGCATCCCCTTTAGGTTCCGAATAATTCAGGTTGAAATAGTTCAGCATCTCCTCGATCCGCACAGCATCGGGCGGCACCAGCGAGTTGAGGTTGATGAAACGCCGGATATTGCTGTACGATGCGCGGTCTACATTGAGCGACATCCCGGTATTGGGAAACTTCCGCGCATTCACAAAATGATTCTCCAGCAGGCTGGCATAGGTTTCTTCCCCGGTGTACCAGTTCTTTTGCTCCTCCTTATCGAGATCAACGGTAAAGGAAGCCAGTTTGTCGCGCCGGTTCCTGGAAGCAGAGGCGGGCAACAGTTTGAGTTTTATGCTGGCATAATTTTCAGCATTCAGCAGTAATTTTTCGGTGCGGTACCCTTCAAAGGAAAAACTGAATGTATCTATCTGCTGATGGCTGAGTATGCCGAAAGTGCCCTGTGTACCGCTGCGGAAAACATAACCCGTCTTGTGCTGGAGGATGGCAACGTTCTGTAATATATTACCTGATTCATCCTTTACCTCGCCGCGCAGGTAGAACTGCTGGGCGCATAAGGACGAATGAAAGAGCAGAAAGGCCAGTATATGACAAGTGGTCTTCAGACGGATATTTTGACCGATAAGGTACAAAAAAAGGGTGATAGCTTCAATACCGGTGAAATCTTGCTAAAATCAGATGAATGGAACACGGATATCAAGGATTGGAATTTTGTTTTTATGGTACGATCTAATTGCCTTGCACTTTTGCGGATCATCACGGATCGATCCCGCCCTGGCGGGATCATATCCGTTTTAATCTGTTTCACCTGTGTCATCCGTGTGCTATTTCTTACACCCTGACGCCAAAAAATTCAGGTCAATCTTCAATCAACAGAAATAACCTGGTAGATCTCCTTGAAATTTCGGCCCAACCCGTCATAATCCAGCCCGTAACCGACAACAAATTTGTCAGGAATATCAAAACCCACATAGTCCAGCACAAGCGGGTATTCAGTAGCGGCTGATTTGTGCAGCAAGGCAGCGATCTTCAGTGATTTGGGCTGTTGGTGCACCAGTTTCGGCAGGAATTTATGAAGGGTTTTCCCGGTGTCAACAATATCTTCCACGATAATTACTTCTTTTCCGTACAGATCTTCCTCCAGCCCTATTGAGGTCACCACTTTACCGGAAGATTTCATTCCCTTATAGGAAGCCAGCTTGATGAAACAAAGCTCCGCTTCAATGGACAGGTGCCTGAAGAGATCGGCTGCGAACATGAAAGAACCGTTCAGTATCGCGATAAAGAGGGGTTTTTTACCGGCATAGTCCGTATTGATCTGTTCCGCTATTTCTTTCACCCGTTGCTGGATGGTAGCTTCGGTCAGGTAGACCTCAAAGGACCTTTCATGCACTTTTACGGTGCCCATAAACAGTTGACTTTTTTAGTTGGTTGACTTTAATGGTGCGCCTGGTAAAAGCGTATAATTGGTGTTCAATGCGAGTTTAGGGTTGGAGGATGCTTTCCGCCGGAGACTCAGTTGCTCCCCGACAGCAGGGAGTTCCCCGCTTTTCAGCCAGTTCAGTTCCAGCAGGGTTTCCAGGCGGATAGCCTGCTGCTGTGCAATATCATGAAGTGTCTCCCCGGGACGTACTGTATGAAACTCATTGTTTCCTGTCCTGCGTTTGCGTTGCAGGTAGATCAGCCGGTCCCTGTCCACTTCTTCCGCGCGCGGAAGTTCATTGAATTCAAAAATCTTTGAAAGATCCACATCATATTCCCGGGCAATGGCCAGGTAGGAAGTTCCTTTAGGTACATACACCACTTTTGTTTCGTTGATCTTAAATTCACCAATGGGGTATTCCGGTTTCTTTATGGCCGTTGCCGCAGGTTCCGTTTGCTTTTCGGTAACCACCACGGCATCACCCCCATGACTGATCATTTGATCTCCGCCGGAAGGAATATCGACCTTTGCCAGTTCAGTAGTTTGATCTGTCATCTTTCCCATTGCGATCAGCGAATAAGTCTGCAGACCGTAGTCCTCTATCGCCTTTATGAGGGCCATGGCATAACGGGGATTGGTGGCATAACCGGCTTTTTTCAAGCCCCAGGCCCAACCGGAATAATCCGTTGGATCGAGGTTGAAAAGGAACCCGTAACGTTGGTTATTTTTCAGGAAATCCGAATGATCACGGTAGGAATCTTCCGGTGAGGGATACTTGCGGAAACACTCCCCCCTGTGATCATCATCGTGTTTAACCGTTTCACCGGTCCAGTTCGATTTGCACTTGATCCCGAAATGGTTATTGGAACGCGACACCAGGTCGCTGGTGCCGGCCATGGTTTCGATAATGCCCTGCGCCAGTTTAATGGATGCGGGCACACCGGTACGCTGCATTTCAGCGATGGCCAGGTCTTTATACTGGTTGATATAGTTGTTGACGAGCTCGGATTGTTGTGCTGAAGCGGAAAAGGCCGCCAACAGTAAAACGATCAGCAAGGTGTTCCTTAATTTTTGCATAGGCCGAGATGAATGTCGGATATCGAACACGGAATGAAGAAGGCAGAAGTTATGCGGCTGTTCCTTCAGCATTCATTATTCCTTGTTCGGAGTTCTTATTTTTTACAGTTTTCGGATCAGGTAAAGCCCGTCCCTGACGGTCAGTACCAGTTTTTCGATATCGGTTCTTTCTTTAATAAACCCGTTAAAAGCCTTAATGCCGTTGGCGCTTTTCCCGGTCACTTTTTCACCCAGCACCTGGCCATGAAAAAAGATATTGTCTGCAAAAATAAACCCGTTTTTCCGCAAAGAGGGGAAAACGAGGTTAAAATATTGAATATAAGCGAGTTTATCCGCATCAATGAACACCAGGTCCCAGTTTTCGGCCAGTTTTGGGACTATATCTAACGCATTTCCGGTATGGGAAATTATCCGGCTGGCCCATTCAGACCGGTCAAAAAAGGACCTGGCCAGGCTGGCATCTTCCTCCCGGACCTCGATCGTATGCAGTTGACCGTCATCGGTGAGGCCCTTTGCAAGGCATAATGCACTGTAACCGGTAAACGTGCCGATCTCCAAAATGCGCCGGGGCCTTATCATGCAACTGACCATTTCCAGCAGTTTGCCCTGCAGGTGGCCGCTGAGCATGTGAAATTCAGGGTGCTGTCTGGTGGTGTACTCATTGATCTCCTTCAGCAGGGTATCTTCGGCTGAAGAGAATTGTTCAGCATATTTTTCTACAGACGGATGAATTAACTCCACGGTAACTATTTCATTTATGGTAATTACACTAAGCCGCTTTTAGTTCCGTTACAGGACCCTGCGATCTTTTTGAGATCATCCACAATCCTACAAAGGTGAATATGCCGTTTATCAGGATAAGCTCATTACCGATCTTATACCCGTTGAAAATGGAATTGGAAATTTCCTGCAGTCCAAGATTCATGTGCAGTTTGGCCTCGTACCAGGCCGGGTTGCTGAGCATATCGACAATAAGAGCGCAAAGCGGTGCTACCAGTACGACCGGCCAGATCATTTTTTCATTCAGCTTCCGCTTCGTAAGGATACCAAAGGCAAAGAGTCCCAACAACGGTCCGTAGGTTACACCGGCAAATTTCAGGATGAAGTCAATGATCAGTTTATCGTTGATCCATTTGAAAAGGAGCACCATCAGAAAAAAAATAGCGGCAAACGTGAAATGCACTTTCAGCCGGGTTCGTTTTTTATCTTTTTCAGTTGCAGTGCTTTTTTGCAACCCGAGAATATCGATGCAAAAACAGGAAGTCAGGGAAGTGATGGCACCGTCTACGCTGGGGAAGAGTGCAGAAATGATCGCGATGATGAAAATGATACCGATCACCCCGCTGAATGTATCGCTGAGCGCAATGGTGGGGAAAAGGTCATCGGGCGGAACCGTGATCCCTTTCTCGGATGCATAGAGATAAAGCACTCCGCCCAGCACCAGGAAAAGGAAATTCACTACCATCAGTACGCCGGTAAATGTCATAATATTCTTTTGGGAGTCCTTCAGGGTCTTAACACTGATGTTTTTCTGCATCATTTCCTGGTCGAGCCCCGTCATGGCGATGGCGATGAACATACCGCCCACGATATGTTTCCAGATATAGGACGGTGAGTTGACGTCCCAGTTAAATATTTGCGTGTACCCCTTGTCCGACATCATGCTCAGCGCACCTCCGAAATCCGTTCCCAGCGCCTTAATGATAACCAGGGTGCAAACCACCAGGCCGGCCAGCATACCGGTTGTCTGAAGCGTATCCGTGTAAATGATCGTTTTCACTCCTCCCTCGAATGTGTATAAAAGGATCAGGACAAGGATGACGAATGCAGTAGCCTCAAAGGGAATACCCATTTTATTGAATATAAAGATCTGCAGCACGCTGATCACCAGGTAAAGACGGGCGGTAGCCCCTACTGTGCGGGATAGAATAAAGAAGAAGGAACCGGCCTTATGCGCATTGATCCCCAATCGTCTTTCCAGGTAGGTATAGATACTGGTCAGGTTCATCCGGTAATAGAGCGGTATCAGCACAAAGGCAATGACCATATACCCCAGCAGGTAACCCAGTACCACCTGGTAATAGAAAAAATTACTGCTGCCCACACTCCCCGGTACGCTTACAAAAGTCACCCCGCTCAGCGAAGTGCCGATCATTCCGAAGGCTACCAGCATCCAGTTGCTGTTTCGGTTGCCGATAAAGAAGGATTCATTATCCGAATTACGTGATGTGAACCATGCCACGCCGAGCAGGAGAAGAAAATAGCCGATAACGAAGGTAAACAGCAGGGTTGTTGACATAAAACCGTATTTCTGTTATTCAATTATTAAGGATAGGGAATAACCGTTATTGAATTTTGAAGATAAAGAAAATTGTTCTCCCTTTGCCGCAATATACTTGAATATGACAATTCGATCTGTTGCTGTTTTCTGCGGTTCGAAGAACGGAACCAACCCTTTGTTTGCTGCCCACGCCGCCCAACTGGGAAAATTACTGGCCGAAAAAAAGATAAAGGTCATTTATGGTGGCGGGAGCGCCGGGTTGATGGGCGTGGTGGCCGATAATGCCATGGAGTATGGCGGCGAGGTCCTTGGTTTTATTCCTAAACTTTTACTGGAATGGGAAGTGCAGCACCGCGGCATCACTGAACTCATCATCTGCGATGATATGCATGAACGGAAGAAAAAGATATACAGTGTCTGCGATGCAGCAGTGATCCTGCCCGGCGGGTTTGGAACGCTGGATGAGCTTTTCGAAATCGTGACCTGGAACCAGTTGACGATCCACGATAAAGAGATATATATGCTCAACTCCGGAGGTTTCTATAACCACTTAATAGAGCATATGGAACTGATGAAGCAAGAGGGCTTTTTGTATGATGACGCGATGAAGAGGATCACCATTGTACAAACACCGGAGGAATTAATGAACATTATGAAATAAGGGATTTTACCACAGAGGGCACAAAGTGATTTACAGAGTACACAGTGTAATACAACGGGAACGCGGATCCGGCGGATTAAAACGGATTAGATAATTTTTTATAAAAATATCCGCGGTAATCCGTTTTATCAGCGCTATCCGTGTACCATTCTTTTAATCCCCTTTTCTCCCCCCTCCCAGGTAAAAGATAAATCCTGTACGGAATACCGGCTGCACCCTGCCGAACTGGTCACGGTAGGGAGAATTGACATCATTCAGCGCATCGATCATGATACTGGTGTAGAACTGTGAATGCCCGATCATCCGGTTGCCATAACCCAGTCCCACAAGAAGGCTGGAGGCATTGAATTTTTCCTTGTAGACAGTCGCACCATCGACCACTTCTTTATATGTAATGGCATTGTATTCAAACTGACCCCCGATAAAGATCATGCGCACCGGCCAGAAACGGACAAAGGGTCCACCGCCCAGGGCCAGGTAACGGGCCGATTCATTGGCATAGTAACTGCGCTGGGTAACATAGGTCAGGTTGGTAGCAATGCCTGCGTCGAGGAACCGGTTGATACTATAACCCACTTCCGGGTTTAACCCGATGATAAAGCCGTTGGAAAATCCAAGGTTGATGCCGGAACCGATAAAGAGGTGGTCGGGTTTCCAGCCGCCTTTTTCTTCTTCTACGTCCTGGGCCTGCAGGAAGGATACGGAGACCATAATCAACAATAAGGACAGCATTAATTTTTTCATAGTAGTGATTTTTTCAATTTTTTATCCGGATATATTACTCAGCTTCTGTGTCACGCCGGCG
>CAZEZE010000064.1:0-10269 GCA_964516445.1 uncultured Chitinophaga sp.
AGGTTTTAACGATAGTTTCAACGAGCTGGTTATTACGGTAAGGCGTTTCTATGAAAACCTGGGTGCAGTTTATCGCTGCCGATTCAGCTTCCAGGTCCCTGATCGCTTTAGCTCTTTTCCCCTGATCGATGGGCAGGTAACCTGCGAAACGGAAATGCTGCCCGTTCATGCCGCTGGCCATCAGGGCGAGTAAGATGGAGCTCGGGCCACACAAAGGTTTCACATCCGCTTCCATTTCCTGGGCAATGGCCACCAGTGATTGGCCGGGATCTGCTACACCCGGTAAGCCCGCTTCGCTGATGATACCGATATTTTTCCCTTCTTTCAAACGGGTTTTGAGTATGCCGGGAGAATCATCCCCGATCGTATGCCACTCATAATTATCGATGACGATATCCTGTCCCGGAAGGTAAGTCTTCCAGAGTTGTTTGAAATAACGCCGGGTGGTTCTTTCATTCTCCGCAAAGAAGACCTGGCATCGTTGTATGGACTCCGTTATATACGGAGGAATGGATTGCATCCCGTCTTCCGCCAGTAAAGAGGGTATGAGGTAAACGACCGGCATTATCAACTGGTTTTCATTTTATGTACACTCAACGTGGCGGCGATCACGGCATAGGCTGGGGCCAGGATGATCAGGATATGCATCAGGTAAAACAGGAATCCGTTACCGATCGCAAGCCCCTTGTGCCGCCCGATGAACTGTACGCTTTGGGTGGAAGTGAGTTGGGTGCGGGCAAAACTATAGTCCAGCATGGAAAACCCAAAATAATAACATTCCATGAGCAGGGCGATCACGGGTGTGATCCAGCCTACCACCGGGACCATCGACAGTACGATCAATGCCAGCAGGTACACCGATTGCCAGCCGCAGTTGCGCAGGTCGAGCCGGATGCTGCGAATGCAATCCTTTTTAATGGAAGGCCAGTTGTAAGCATATTCTTTTCCTTCGATGATGGATTCGGTCTTTTCACTCAGGTACGCAAAAAGTGGAGAGCCGATGATCAGGATAAGGTATTTGAAAAAAGAGAAATAGAACAGCACCAGTATCAGCCGCAGCATCATGCCGGTCATCACCAGCAGGAAACTCAGCCATTCACTTCTTTCAGACTGAAGCCAGGCCTCGATCTTAAGTTGCCGGCTGATCCATGATACCACTGTATCGGAGGATTGCCAGAAAAAGAACATACCGGCAATGAATAGCAGGGTATAGATGATACCGGGTATGATGATCCATCGGAATAGCCTGTTTTTTTGGATAAAAAGACGGGCATCCTCATAGCCCTGTATGGCAATTACAATTTCCTTGAGCAAAGCCTTAATTTGTAGGGTAAATATAGTGAATGGTGAATAGTGAATGGTGAATCAGGAGGTATATAAATCAACTTCATCAATTCATGAAGAAATTAACGAAGGAGTTTTACCAGCGACAAAATGTTCTGGAAATCGCTAGGGAATTACTGGGAAAAATACTTGTCTCAAAAAGGGAAGGGAAGGTCACATCCGGACGAATAGTGGAAGTGGAGGCCTATGCCGGAATACACGACAGGGCCTCCCATGCAAGCGGCGGACGGCAAACGGGGAGAAACCGGGTCATGTATGCGCGGGGCGGGGTAGCTTATATCTACCTGTGTTATGGTATCCATCATTTGTTCAATGTAGTGACCAATCTTGAAGATACACCGCATGCTATTTTGATCAGGGCCCTTGAGCCGTTGCAGGGGATCGATACAATGCTGGTACGGACCGGTAAGATGGTTCCGGACAACACACTGACCCGCGGACCGGGCAATCTTTCAAAGGCGATGGGCCTGCAAGTTTCCCAAAGCGGCACTTCGCTTTGCAGCAGGGAACTCTATATCGCGGAAGATGGTTTTGTGTACCCCCCGGAACAGATCGCAAGTTCCCCTCGAATAGGAGTGGCGTATGCGGGGAAGGACGCATTACTCCCGTACCGGTTTTATGTGAAGGGGAATGCCTATGTGAGCGGAAAACCCAAATAGATCGTATTTTCAGGCAAATCTTTTTGCTTGTCAAAAGAACAAACCAGGATCGTTTCATTATTGGCCGGGCCCGTTGTTTCGATCCTCCTCTATTTCTTCAATCCTTTTCATGTTCCTGAAAGTGCCGTAAGGGTGCTTGCGGTAGCCGGGTTAATGATCACCTGGTGGGTAACAGAGGCCCTGCCGATGCCCGCGGTGGCGCTGGTCCCGCTTGTACTTTTCCCGTTGTGCGGGATCAATAACATCAAGGCCACGGCTGCATCCTATGGTAATGAAGTGATTTTTTTGTTCATGGGTGGTTTCATGCTGGGACTGGCCATTGAAAAATGGAACCTGCACCGCCGCATAGCGCTGAATATTGTGGTGAAGACCGGCACCAGCGGGAACCGGATCATTCTCGGTTTTATCCTGGCCACTGGCCTGCTGAGTATGTGGCTTAGCAATACGGCCACTACCATGATGATGTTTCCTATCGCGCTTTCTGTTGTTCATGTCATGAAAGAGAACAGTGACGGGAACGGCAACTACCCCCATTTCAATCTCTGCCTCATGCTGGCCATTGCCTATTCTTCCAATTTCGGGGGTATTGCCACCATTATCGGCACACCGCCCAATGTACAGTTCGTCGGTTATTTCGAAAGAAAATACAATACCAATATTGATTTTCTCGATTGGATGATGGTTTGTACGCCCCTGGCCATACTTCTTATGCTCTCGCTTTATTTTGTAACAACGAAGATCCTGTTCCCGAACAGGATCCGCTCAAGTGAAGCCGCGGGAAAGCATATCCGGGAAGAATTGTTCGTGCTGGGTAAACCGGCTGCTGCGGAAAAAAGAGTGCTGATCATTTTTATTTGTACGGCCCTTCTCTGGATCAGCAAGGATATCATCAATAAAAGCCAGGTTTGGTTTGCCCTTGATGATAATATGATCGCCATTATCGGTGCACTGGCACTGTTCATTTGTCCCGCCGGAACAGGAAGGGTTTCTGAGAAATTTGAAACAAAGGGTTCAGATGTAAAAGGCAGGATCCTTGAATGGGATGATACGGGAAAAATGGCCTGGGGTATATTGCTTTTATTCGGCGGTGGAATAGCATTGGCGGATTCCCTCGAGAAAGCCGGGTTGATAAAACAGCTTGGCGACTGGCTGGCCCTTTATGCCGGATCAGGGATCATACTGGTCCTGACGGTTGTCGTCATTTCCATTTTCATCAGCGAGCTGATGAGCAATGTGGCGCAGGTGATCGTTTTCGCACCCGTTGTCTGTTCGCTGGCAGATGCAATGGGTATGAACCCTTTGTTATTGGGTGTGCCCATGACGCTGGCCGCCAGTTGTGCAAGTATGTTACCGATGGGGACGCCGCCCAATGCCATTGTTTTTGCCAGCGGCCATATCAAACTGAAACAAATGCTGAAAGCGGGGCTTGTCATGAACCTGATAGCCATAGCGCTGATAACCCTGTTCTGCTGGTTCATTCTCCCACTCCTGATGAAAGCGGTCTAGCTTAGAATCTCCAGCCAAAGCTGATCCCGGCCATTGGCAGAAAATCTTTTCCAAAGGAAACAGGCTCACCTTTTGCGCTAAGCTTTTTTTGCAGGCTGGCAATGATGTGCGGGGTAATAAAGAACAGGTCATTGATAAGGAATGTATAACCGGTCTCCAGCCCGGGTTGCAGTACAAGTAACCGGGAGGTTCCTTCACCTTCAGTTGTCACCCAATCGATCTTCATTGACTGTACTTCTGCGCGGACACCGATAAAGAATCGTTTTGGCATTACCGAAAAATGGTAACGATAGCCCAGGAAACCACCCCAGCCGTTTCCCTCTTCAACTGAATGCTGTGCTGTTGACTGCCGGTTCAGTTTTTTGTAACCGACTCCAAATACAAAGGAATGACGTTCCCTGGCATTCAGTGCAAACCGGAGGTTGAAAACGGGACCTTCTTCGCTGTATAAATAACCGGCGCCAGCATCGAGGGTGCGGTAACCAAGGTCCTGTGATCGAATAGTAAGGGAAAATAGAAGCAGTATAAACAGGGATAGCTGTTTTTTCATGGTTCGGATTTAGCGTATAAAAGTAATACCGGATCTTAAAAAACAAAAGCAATACCGCGTAACGATATTGCTTTCAAATTATTTTGTTGACACCAAAAAGATCAGAATCGCGGGCAATTCAGCTTTTTAGCATTGGGGTCAGAGGGTTTTTTAATGTAGATCAGGGATATTTCCATACCGCCCCGGGTATTGGAGGCCGGTTTAAGCGATGAAGTATTGGCATCGTAGGTTGCCCCGATATGGAGGCCATTGAACTCCAGACCGATATACGGTATCACGGCATCTTCGAATCGGTACCAGGCTCCGATGTAAACATTGGTGGGGTTATCATTATCACTGTTCACGTTATACGAGAAAGCGCCGCCGGCAATGGTATTATAGGCTTTGGCCTGCATGCTGTGGATGGCAGAGAAATGCATATAATTATAGGATCCGATCGGGATCTTACCCCCGGCCTGGAGGGTGGTCCGGGCATTCAGGATAAACTCACCGCCCTGGAAACTTTCCTTGGGACGGTTAATATGGTACATGGAGGCGCCGACATAAAAATTATTATACCCGTTCGTGCTTCCGTTATATAGAATCCCTGCGTTCACATCCACATAACTCACATTGATCTGTTTATTGGAGAAAACCTCACCCGTTGTTCCGGGAATAAAGCCGAATGGCGTCAATTCATCTTCAAAGTAAACTTTTGTTACATCCAGTCTTTTGTTGGTATAAGCTGCCTGGAACCCCGCGCCGATCTGGTGATAGCCGTTTTCGTCAAGTCCCTTATGGAATGAAAGCGAAAGACCAGCATAATTGGTAACAAGAACTCCGTCACCGGCACGGTCTGTCACTCCTAATATCCCCACACCCATCTGGTCGATATCATTCAACCGGTTTTTCAGGATACCGAAGTCGGCAGAAACTGTTTTGGTGACAAAGGCGTTATTGATCGTAGGCCATTGATTGCGGTAATTGCCGGCTATCCTGAAGCTGCCGTCGAATTTCCCCGTAAGCGCCGGGTTCAGCGTAAGCGGAGAAGCAAAAAACTGGGAAAAATTCGGGTCCTGGGCTTTCGCCACAGTAATCAGAGCCACACAAACGGTAAGAGAGAAAATGATTTTTTTCATCACACTATTTAATGTTTTTCACTGGCACACAGATAATATCGAAACCAACTATTAAATGAAACGTATTTTTTTTCCTTGAAATTGCCTCCCTGTTAATAACTGTTCCGTCCGCCCGCCATAATGACGTGTACGAAACGGAAAAATACAACAAATTAAAGACCTGTAAAAGGGGAATTTTGCTGCTTGAAATACGCTACGAGCTACGAGCTTTGAGCTCCGGGCATAGGCTGTGAGTACTGGTACTCAATCTCATAGCTCAAGGCTCGTACGCGTGGCAAAGTAGTATTAATTCTGAATCTTTGTTCCAAAAGCAAGGTCGCCGGCATCCCCCAGGCCCGGAACGATATATCCTTTTGCCGTTAGCTCATCATCAATATCTCCGCACCAGATCGTAACGGAAGGTTCCTCCCTTTTTACATATTCGATGCCGACCGTACAGGCAATGGCTGCAACGATATGGATGGCGCTGGGCTTGCCTTCCGCTTTCAGGTGGTGGATCGTTTTTACCAGGGAAGAGCCGGTGGCCAGCATGGGATCGGAGATCACGAGTACACGACCTTCCAGGTCGGGACAGGAAACATAATCAAGGCTGATTTCAAAGCTACCATCCTTATGATGTTTGCGATACGCGGAGATAAAAGCATTGTCGGCCCTGTCAAAATAATTAAGCAATCCCTGGTGCAGGGGCAGGCCGGCCCTAAGAATGGTGGCCAGCACGGGTTGTTCCTTAACTAATTTATGCTCCGCAATACCAAGGGGTGTCTGGATCTCTTTTTCAACAAAGGGGAGAACCTTGCTGATCTCATAGGCAATTACCTCACCGATCCTTTCCAGGTTGCGTCGGAAACGCATCCTGTCATTTTGAATGGTCACATCCCTGATCTCGGCCACCCAGTTACTGACCAAAGAATGTTGCTGGCTTAAGTTGACGATCATTTAGTATTCAGAATTTTAGTATTCAGTATTCAGAAAACCTAAACGGGTAGGCTTTATCCCGGTCGTTCCAAAGGGTAAAAAGGGTATTTTTGAATCCAGGCAAATCTAATCTAAATACTAAAATCTGTCATCTAAATACTGAAATCATTATATGATTTACCGTGTAATCGGTTTAATGAGCGGCAGTTCGCTGGACGGGCTGGATATTGCCTGTGTGGAATTCTCCGAACAGGCGGGCAAGTGGAGTTTTGAGATAGTGAAAACCGGTTGTTACTCCTATTCGGCCGAGTGGGTTGACCGTTTGAGAAGAGCCGTTGATCTTTCGGCTAGGGAATACCAGTTATTGCATACCGAATACGGGCATTATACCGGGCAATTGGTCAACCAGTTTATTGAGACTCATCAGTTGCACTATAAGATAGCCCTGGTGTCTTCACACGGGCACACCAGTTTTCACCTTCCGGCACGGAAAATGACGGCACAACTGGGTGACGGGGCCGCAATCGCGGCGGAAACAAAATTGCCAGTGGTTTCTGACCTGCGGGCCATGGATATCGCTTTTGGCGGACAGGGCGCACCGATCGTTCCAATTGGCGAGAAAATTTTACTGCCGGACTTTGACCTTTTCCTGAACATCGGCGGGATTGCCAATATCTCGGTAAATACAGACCCTTATATCGCCTTTGATGTTTGCCCGGCTAACCGTGTGTTGAATATGCTGGCCAATGAGACCGGTAAATCCTTTGATGCGGGAGGGCAAATGGCTGAATCGGGTACCGTCAATACAGCCTTGCTTGAAGCGCTCAACAACCTGGAATATTACCGGCAGCCTTATCCTAAATCGCTTGCCAATGATTTTGGGACAGAGGTTCTGTATCCAATGATTAAAAAAGCTGGAATAAGTGCGGCAGATGCGTTGTGCACCTGCACGGAGCATATCGCGATCCAGGTCGGCCTCGCCGCAGGGCATTTCAAAAGCAGGAAACCCGGGAGAGAAGGACGCCGGCTCCTAATCACAGGCGGAGGGGCTTTCAATCATTTCCTGGTTTCCCGTATCGCGGAAAATATAAAGGACCAGGAAATCGAGACAGTTGTTCCTCCCGAGGACCTTGTCAACTTCAAAGAAGCGGTGATTATGGCCTTTATCGGGGTGTTGCGCTGGAGGCAGGAATATAATGTGCTGGCTTCGGTTACCGGTGCATCCCGGAACAGCATTGGCGGGGCCCTGTGGACCGGCCAGGAAGCCTGATGAATATCGGGTCAAAATCGGGTAACTATCCTTAATTTAGGGATTCACCATTTTAAGTTTTCTCCCATGCCGGAAACTGCCAGGGTTCAGCAACCTGCAACCGAAAAAAAGGAACCTGCACCGGGTTCTATGGAAGAGATATTGCTGTTCCGGAAGCTCCAGCATTCTTTCCCGAGACAGTTCCGTAAAGTGTTTCCGGATAAACTGGCTGCCAAATCCGTGGTGATCATTCCTTCTATTACGCTCGACCAGGAGATACTGGCCAAGGTACACGGGCATGTGCACTACGAAGAAAGACTGCTTTGCCTGCTGATGCTGCTGCGGATGCCCCGGACCCATGTGGTGTATGTGACCAGCACCCCGGTTGACCCGGTGATCGTGGATTATTACCTGCATCTTTTGCCCGGGATCACCCGGCACCATGCATTGCAACGGCTCACCATGCTGAGTTGCTATGATGCATCGCCCCGGTCACTTACCGAAAAAATACTGGACAGGCCCCGTCTGATCGAACGGATCAAAAAATCTATTCCTGCCGGAAACGCGGCACATCTCGCCTGTTTCACCGTAACCAAATACGAGCGTACGCTTGCTGTGAAACTGGAGATGCCGATTTATGGTTGTGACCCCGAATTGTTTGATATTGGAAACAAAAGTAACAGCCGGAAAATATTCCGGCAGTGCGGACTGAATGTGCCCGCCGGATTCGAAGACCTGAAAAATGAAGAGGAGATCGTGACGGCATTGACTGATCTGAAGCTGAACAATCCGAAACTGCGAAAAGCTGTTGTAAAAATGAACGATGGTTTTTCCGGGGAAGGGAATGCCATCTTTTCTTATGAGGGAATTGATGAAGGGAGCGACTGGAAGCAATGGATCACTGAGAACCTGGCAACCCGGCTGAAGATCGTTGCCGGGGACCTGAGCTTCAAGGATTTTATGTTCAAGTTCCAGCATATGCAGGGCATCGTGGAGGAATTCGTGGAAGGCGATATCAAGACCTCACCCTCCGTACAATGCCGGATCAACCCGCTGGGGGATTGCAAAGTGATATCCACGCATGACCAGGTGGTGGGGGGTGAAAGCGGCCAGGTATTTGTCGGTGCCAATTTCCCGGCGAATGCAGATTATGCCATTGAAATCGGCGAATACGGTCTCCGGGTGTCTGAAGCCCTGCAAAAACAGGGTGTCATGGGCCGCTTTGCAGTTGATTTCATTTCTGTGAATGAACCGGATGGCTGGAAGCATTATGCCATAGAGATCAATCTCCGGAAAGGAGGCACCACGCATCCTTATATTCTGCTGCAATTCCTGACAGACGGGGATTATGATCACGAGAACGGTCTCTATCTCACGGCCAACCGGCAAACCCGTTATTATTATTGTTCAGATAACCTGAAAAGTGATAAGTACATAGGCGTTACTCCGCCCGACCTGGTTGATATCGCCATGATGCACCAGTTGCATTACGACGGTACTTCGCAGGAAGGAGTGATGTTCCATCTTATCGGGGCGCTGTCGCAGTACGGCAAACTGGGAGTGGTGTGTATCGGCAGCACACCGGAGCGGGCAAAAAACTTCTATGAGCAGACCGTGAAAGTGCTAGATGGGGAATGCTGCTGAACATTCAATCCAGGAATGTTCAGGAATTGGAGCTGGTTACATTATAGACTTTGCAAACGATCACCCAGCTTCCATCGATCTTCAATAACTGGAAAAAATTGGTATAGTTATTTCCAAATGCGGATTCCTCCACCATTTCAACAAATGCGGCGAGACTATCCACCCGTATGGCAGTTATAAAACACTGGTGCGGTTCTCCGGATTCGGAGGGTGGCTTGCTGGTTGCAACAAAACTGTATAAACTTTCTATTTCCACTATGGTGACATTTTGAGGGCCGGCTCCATACATCATGGCCCTGGGATGAAATGCCTTTTTAAGCATTTCGATGTTCCCCGTATGAAGACCCCCGATATACAGGTCGATCACTTCCCGGATCGATTGCAATTCGGCATTCCGTGTATTCATTTCCTCTTTTTTAGAATTGTATAATTGATTAATTTCAGCAGCTAAAGTTCAGAATACTGCGATTACCGGCCAAATGTTATCCACCCGCCCGCAGTACTCCGTATCAAAAAAACAAAAAAGATTTTTTCAGGATGGAGAATGATGCGGACATACAATCACTGCAGGAGAAAATCGATTGCGATAACCAGGAGGCCTGGACCGTCCGGGTCAGCGATTCTGCCCGCTCATACAACCTTAGCCAGGAAGCAGTAAATTCATCCAGGAAGATCTCTTACAAACAAGGGCTTGCCAACGGGCTCAGGACCCTGGCTTTTTGCAATGTGCGGCTGTCAAGGCATGAGGAGGCGGTCCCCTTGTTAGACGAAGCCTTGCCTCTTTTTGAGGAATTGAATGACCTGAAAGGGCAGGCAGATTTCTATGAGATCAGGGCGATCATAAAACGGAACTGGGGTGAACTGGGAAATTCCCTTGAGTTGTTGATGAAGGCTCTTGCCATAAGTGAGCAAAATAGTTTCCGGGAAAATGTTGCCACGCACAACTACCAGTTAGGGGTAACCTATAAGCTGCTGGGGAGTTTTGAGAAAGCCCTGGATCATTTTTATAAAAGCATGTCGGTATGCAGGGAGATCGGCAACAGCCTCTTTGAGTCTTATTCCATCAATGTTATCGGTTCCATTTATTTCGAAACTGGAGATTATAAGAAAGCGCTGGATCATTTCCTGCAGGGATTGCCCATGCGGCAGGCAGCAGGTGATAAATGGGGCGAAGCAGGCAGCCTGGATAATATCGGGTTCACTTACCTGAAACTGAAGGATTATGAAAAGGCGGTTGATTATTGCAAGCGAAGCATTGCTATTACGGCCAGTACCGGTGATAAG
>CAZEZE010000065.1:0-10231 GCA_964516445.1 uncultured Chitinophaga sp.
CAGGGTGGAAGGTGGTCATTTTTACTTTGAGCAGGAAACCGACATATCCGAGCAGCAGCAGCGCCTCAATATTGCTGCGCAGGTGAAAAAGATAACCCCTGTCAGCGATGATTACATTTACGAAGTCAGTGGCATCCCCAAGCCGGATAATTATGATGAGTTAAAAGGCGGCAGCGATCCCGGAGGCCCGGATGATCCGCCGCCCGTGCCCGGGAATGATGGGCAGGACCCTGACCCCGCGGATATATCCCAGGTATTAAAGGGGCTTGGATTTTGGCAAAAGCTGAAAGCGCTTTTTTCGGAAGCCCCGTAGCTGATCCTGCCCGGCTTACGGGGCTTCCCGGCCTCACTTTTACGGAAATTAAAGGTCTATTAAGCAGTCTTTACGGATTGGGTAAGCCCTACAATCAACCCGAGGCGATTACGGTGGCGGAGCTTAAAAAACTTCTGGAGCAAATGGTCCGCCGCATCTGGAAGCTCAAAGCCATGCCACGGGACCTGGATAAAGCCCTGACCGAATTTTTCGCTTCCGAATTCTGGAAAGCCGTCGAACAGGGGTATGGCGTAAAACTGGAACAGGTAGATTTTGAAAGCCCCGATTATGAAATGCTGCGAAAGCTGGAACAAAGCGTATACCAGTTTGCGGCCGCAAAGAACTATTCACAGCTCAAAGCCATCAGCCAGGCGCTTATGGATGAGCAGGGCAGACTGCGTAATTTCTCTCAGTTCAGGCTGGAGGCTTCCAGGATCAATAATGAGTTTGTCAATCAGTGGTTGCAGGCTGAATATAATTTCGCGGTGGCATCATCCCAGATGGCCAGCCGGTGGCAAAGCATCCAGGCAGATAAAAAAGATCTGCCGCTGCTCAAATACGATACCGTAAAGGATGACAGGGTGCGCCCGGAGCACCAGGAGCTGGAAGGGGTGGTGCGGCCCGTGGATGACGATTTCTGGGAAATTTATTACCCACCCAATGGCTGGAACTGCCGCTGTGACGTGCTGCAGCTCGATAGCGGAACGATCACCCCGCTTTACAATATTACCCTGCCGGAAAAAATGCCGGAAATATTCAAGTATAATAGCGGCAAAAAGGGGGTGGCCTTCCCGCCGGGTCATCCCTATTATGACGGGCTTCCTGATGATATGAAACGGCAGGGTGATACGATCTGGAAAGAAAACCGGGTAGATAAAAATGGCTGATTTAAAGAATATAGAAAAGATATTGCAGCAAAAGCTGCAGCGGGCCGTGCAAAAACTTCCCACTGTTCTGGTAAACGAAGCGGTAAACTGGACCAAGGGAAATTTTGACCGGCAGGGATTCCCCGGCCGCAGCTTCCAGGCGTGGCCAAAAAGAAATCCCGGAACCAAAAATGATACAGGCCGGAAAATCCTGGTAAAAACCGGAAGGCTGAAAAGAAGCATACGGAAGATCAGCACCGGGGCGCTTTCGGCCACATTTGGAACCGATGTTCCTTATGCCCGGGCGCATAATGACGGATTTACCGGAACTGTAAACGTGCGCCAGCACCAGCGGGCAAAGCTCGGAAAGGTAAAAATGAGTACGGGAAAAAGCGGGAAACCCTTCAAAACCGTAAATCGAATTACCGGGATGGGAACGGTAAAGGCCCACCAGCGGCGCATGAAGCTGCCGCGCCGGCGTTTTATAGGCTACAGCCCGGTACTGCAAAGCATACTGAAACGAAAAGCGGTGATCATTATCGGCCGCGAATTAAAATCTTAAACCATGACTTCACCATTTGCCACCCTTTTCCTTGCCTTACAGTCCCGTATTACTGAACAGGTACCCGATATCCGTTTTATCGATCAGGATTGGAATCAGCTGGATTTCGATCCACCGCCGGTAAGTTATCCATGCCTGTTGATTGACTTTTCTGAGACTGCATTCACCCAGATGCAGGGATCACAGGACGGGACTTTTATCCTGCGCTTAAAACTTATTTACCGCTCATTTACCGCTACCAGTAATATTACGCCGGTCGCTAACCGGCAGGATGCACTGGAATTTTATGAACTGGAGCATAAACTATACCTGGCCCTGCAGTCATGGACAAACAGTTCCGCCCTGGTAAATGCGCTGATCCGCAAATCAGCAGCTACTGATAAAAGGGATGATGGCCTGCGGGTGCGGGTCATAGATTTTGAGGGTACGTTCAATGACAGTTCGGTAACGGGTTAGGCCCAGGACAAGTGGGGCCATTTGCGGGAAAGATGTTTTTGCAATTTGTCCAGCTGTTCATTTTTCCATTTCAGCTTTAATTCGGTGAGCTGTACGTTATGGCTCAGGATCACCTTACTGGCATGATAGGGGCTCAGAAAAAACTGTTCAGCCACTTCCTTTATGTTATGCTCATAGCTGGTACCGGTTCCGTTTCGGCGGGCTGTGTAATAATACCGGTCCACCAGGCATTCATTGCGCCGGCGGTTCAGATCCTGGTTGCGGCCCTGTATTTTGGTGAGGGAAATAACAGGCGTATCCGCCTTATCGAAAAAGATTTCTTTGAATGATATCTGGGCGCCACGGAGATTCATTTCACTGCAAATTTAATATTTTTCCCCCTATAATCATAAATACTGTTGTCTGCTATCTTGGTTGACAATAGAACGAAACCGGGTTTCCGTATACGTCTTTGAAATTATAATGTGATGCATCAACGTCAGAACAGGTATCAACTGGGGGCGGTATGCCGTATGGAGTGAAGCCCATTATACAATGATAGCAATAGGTAAAATGATGTTTTTTACTACATGAATTCACGATTAACAAAAACGTGATTAGAATAACCGCTACAATTCTCATATAATTACATTTAGAAATATCTTATAAATTGTTCATATATAATTGAATAGTCGTCATTTTCTTTATAAGTTACCCCTAACTCACTAAATGTTACAATCAAAAGGCCATCATCGGTTCCGTCATCAGCATACCATTTTTCATACCCGTCACTTATTTCCACTGCAATCCTTTTGAATCTTTTGTTTTCACGAATTTCAAGTAGGTGGCCATACCCTTTTTCGGCAAACTTCTGTTTTATAATTAAATTCTTTTTCTCCAGTATTAATTTGTTGAGATTATTAAACACTGTGTCGGTAAGTTTTATACAAGTAATATCTCTTTCATTAGAGAAATCGCATGTAATTTCTACAGAGTTTGTAATTTTTTCCATCTTTGTGTAACTTTTATTTTCAAAATCTTTTCATCCAGCTGGCATAAAGCGCCTTGAACTGGCTTACTAATTTAGGCAATTCCGAATAACTGTATTGCCTGAGCATTTTCTTCAAATAGCTCTTTTGCATCATCCACTCGTTCAGCTGCCGGTAATCGCTTTTCGCTTCCACGGTTCCCCTTTCGTTTACCACCGAAACCCGCTTTACCATATTCATTTCCCGGGCCATAGCCACGATGCTGTTTATCATGCGCTGTCGCGGATCATTGGGGCGGTTTCCCGCCGGCTTACCCCCCTGCTTATTCATAGCATTAATCCATTGTTGCGTCTCCCACCAGGTCAGCTGCAGGGTGCTTTCCGTGCGGCCCCCGCTGATGGAGCTGATTATCTCCCGCTTGTCATCCTGCAGCCCATGTTTGGTCAGCAGGGTGTTGAAAATATAGATCTGTTCCTTACTTATCATCTGCATCGTTCCTGCTTTTAAGTATTTGAAACGCCTGATTCTTTTCCAGGCTTAATTCGTGTTCATAATGGGTGCTGCTTTCGCTTCCGCTGCAAAGATCATAGCTAAACAGGCGGGGTGTGTGGATGTGTATATCAGTGATCATACGATGCACCTGCTCGGGATCGTGAATGAGGTAAACATACTGTCTCAGGTCATATTTTGTTTTTACGTCCATCAGCTCAGTAGTTTATCTATGTAATTTTGGGCAGAGGCCAGGCTAATGAATATCACGCTGGGATAGCCCTGTATATACCAGCTGGCCCCCACCAGGGTTATGATATATCCGCGGTATGATTCACAATAAAAGCTCATCACATTTTTTTCCAGTCGTTTTTATATTCCCGGCTGGCCAGCCAGCTGTCGGCAATTTTGGGCTTATACCAGTCATTGCGCTGGCAGTACCTGCGGTAATCTATTGCCGCATAATATGCCTCAACCTGCTCGCTCTTATTCATTTTCTCCCACCGTTTCTGCAGCAGGTGATAGTTACGGCTGTACGGGTATTCGCGTTTAAAATCATCCAGGCTTATTTCAAATTCAGCTTCCACGACCGTGGTCCCGGCCTTAAATGATGAAGCCAGATCTGCCAGCAATACCGGTACGCTTCGTTTAAAATGACCCATGATATCCTGGTCCATCAGGGTCTGCCGCATATCGATGCAGGCCAGCTGGCCCGCGCCGTTATAGATCAGCTCGGCAATCCCGGTAAACTTTTCTGATGTAATAAGGAACCTTTTCATTGATGCAACAGGTTTAAACGCTGCGATTTTATAGAATCGATGGCTGCCTTCATGCTGTCGATACGTCCCTCCAGGCTCTCGATCTGGTCGTCAACTGTTTTAATATCCCGGGTAAGGAAGTAACCGGCGCTGGTGCCGATCAGCACAAAGGGTTTGGCGGCATTAGTAACCCGGATATAATTTACCATCTTCCGTACCCTTACGTCTGTAACGGCGTAACCATCGCCTCCGAGCAGGGCGCAGATCCATTTACTTTTCAGCGGAGTACCGTGCGCCATACGAAGAGCTTCCAGCATTCTGGGCACCAGGGTGGATTTTTCCAGATCAGTCATCTGCTCGGTGATATTGGTAAACAGCGTAAGCATGGTTAACGGGTTTGTCTTAAAAAGATCACTTTGCTGAATATGCCGGCTTTAATGGGTGATGCATGGTCCAGCCGGCGCACGTCGCTGAACGGATAATGCAGCCGAACCAGTTCATATTCGTGAATAAGGTCTTCGGGCCGGTAAAATATACTGCCTTCCTGCAGGTCGTCGATCAGGCACTGTTCCCCGGCTACAGGCTGAGTGTGACGTAAAAACATCACTGCCGTGGTTCCTCTTTTCAGCTCATCGTACTTATGAATAAACGACCGGGTGCCGGCATTGAACTGATTTACGGCTACCATCCCGCTTTTATTTGCACGGGCGGTAACACGCCATGGATCAACCCGGTTAATGTATACAAAACTGTCACCGATGCGAAGCTGATCCAGCCTGGTTATTGTTTTAAAATCCATGGTAAGGGGTTATCCTGGTTTGTGAAGGAAGGTATAATGGATGCTTTGGGCTGCCATTCAAATTGCGCACAAAGCATTGGGGGTCTTTTATCATAGTCATTACGTGGCGGGCGCGGTTATCCGCAAATGACCAGGATCCCCAGGCGCAGATTGTAATATGGGTATGGCGGATCATGCGGATCAGCGTCTCATCGCTTTTTGGGGTATTAGCCTCATCAATATGACGCTGCAGGTATGCCGGCGAGGCGGTAACCAGGGTAAAGAGATTACACATAATAAACCCTCCATACCCGTTATATTGAGCCAGCTGTACACAGCGGCGAATGGTCGGGTCGTTATTTTTATCATCGGCCGTGGATGGGTTCAGCCCGATGATCAGCGCCATACGGGGTGTAGCCTTCCAGCTGCGCAGCAGCCAGTAGCGGTGTTTCCCATCTTCGGAAAAATGAGCCTGGCGGTTGATGTTTGTGATCATAAAGTAGGTTTTAATAGATAATGCGCCTTTTTGAGAATCCGTGATTATAAATCTCTTCCAGGTTGGTCAGATAGTCTTTCCAGGTGTTTTGTTTCAGCAGCTTTCCGGGTGCGCTTTTAAACTTATCCACCAGTTCGTCGAAATCGGCCTTGTCCGCCTGCAGAACTTTGCAGATCGCAATCACAAACCCGGCGCTGTTCCAGTCATTAAACTGACAAAACTGTTTGCAGCTCTCAGCAATATCCACCGCCTGGCGGTAATGTTTTACTTCATAAGTGCCGCGCTCAAAAGCGTCTTTAAGATCGCTTTTAGCCCCCCCATCGCTTTTAATAATGCCATGGTGAAGAAGTTTGAGTGTAACGGATAGAGGCATTTCATAAACTTCCATGAAGTCTGATATTTTCCGGTAGTGGGGGTTGCCCGCTTTTTTATAACAGCGAATGAAGTCTGTGGCTTTCCATTTTTCTACATTGCTGTTAATCTTGGCTACATCGTGTAAACTCATCTGGTCCCGGATAATGAAGTGAACGGGACGGTTAAGCTGTTTACAGATCTCCAACCGGTGCTGACCGTCCAGCACGTGAAGACGACCACCTACCATTGTAACCAGGATGGGTACATGGTCGAGGATATCGTTACCGGCCTTAATTTCCTTGATGATCCGCGCGATCTTTTTATAGTTCAGGGTCCGGTTACCGTCAACCGTTTTGAAGTATTCATAGCTGGCGGTCTTCATTACTTTGATATCCGATTCGGTTAGTTTCATAGTTTATTTTTTGCGTTTAAGTTTCCGGGATATCGCATTATTGATCATGTTAATTACGGTGGCGCGGCCACGGAATTTCATTCCCAGGTCAATATCATTTAGCAGCTCACGCACGGTAGCGTTATGTTCAATCAGGCGCAGGCTGCTCCTGATATCATCCACGCTCCCCGTCCTGTATAGGTTATACGTTTTCATGGCTAAATCTTTTATCAAACGCTTTTAATATATTATCGGCCCATGTTATTGCTATATCTGAACTTTCGCAATTAAAAGCCCCGGCTACATTGGAAACCGCCGCAATCCATAGTTGCTTTCTATAATCCGTAACATTTTTACATGGTCCGTAACCGCTTTGGTATAAAAGCGCTTTAGTAAAATCCTCTTTAAATCGAATCGGGATTGCCGTATCTTTTAATTGCTCCCAGATATTCATCCATTTGATTACTTCTTCAACTTGAATTGGCGTTAGCATACTATCTATTTTTGTGTCTGTTAAAAGGCTTTAACCCCCAGTAGCGTTTGGCTCCCTCTTCCCATATCACGTAGTTCCGGTTGCCTCCAAAACGACTTTTAAAAAATGCGATCAACCCTTCCACGCGGATCTTTATGTGGGCGTAATATTCCACCGCCTGGGCCACAGCCCCTTTTGGTTTTTTGCCTTCCGCCCATGATATATAAATCAGGATCTTCTTTCGCCGGCTCATCACAAAGCGGCTTTTAAGCTCCGCGCATTGCGCCTCCGTTAAATGGCTGGCCTGCAGGCTGTCGATCACGAATATCTTAGGGCTCTTACGTCGCCCAATCAGGTGCAGCAGGTCCTCGAAGCTGGCACGATCCAGTATCTCCAGCTTATTGCCCACCTGGTTGAGCATATCATGGCGTTCGATCATGGTTTTTTGCAGCGTTTTGGTATGCCCCTCTTCATAGCTTATGTAGATGCAACGGGCGCCGGTCGCCAGGATCAGCGCCTTCACCATCGCCACAGTGAAATTGGTTTTGCCGTTGCCGCTATTGCCGTAGATAATCACGTCGAACGCATCCTCGATATCTCCCATGCTGCGCACCAGTTCTTCGGGCAGGCCCGGTACTTCGCTATAAACTTTTTGCGCCAGTTGCTTTAAACCGATCTTATTTCCGGATATTCGTTTTTGGGGGCTTTTTTTGGGTGTTTTGTTATGAGAATCACCAGTTTGCGCATTTTTTGAAAAAGAGCGATCGGCGGCCATCTGGATGGGCAAAACCGGGGTTAAATCAGTAGTTAAATCCTTGTCTTTTATCATCTTTGCAGGTTGCTGGTTCATGAAAATCGGGCTTAAAAAGTGGTCAAACCCCCCATTGAATACTTGTTTTAGGGGTATATCAATCGTGATTTTCATCGTCGATTTCGCGGTCGAACTCAAAATCAGGGGGTACACGTGACGTCGTATCGTTAGGGTTTTGGTGTTCGCTCCAGCCACAGGTGAAGCATTCGCGTTCGGTTTGTTCCCAGTCGGAAAGAAGGGCATCACACTCAGGGCACCGGTTAATTATGGCAGGCATAGTCGGCTTATTTTGAAGGTTAGTTTAAAAGAGGCCCGGCATGGAAATGCAGGCCGTTGATTAATCCACAAGGCTGCCGTAGACACGGCGGCACTCTTACTGTTAAAAGGGGTCAGGCGGGTACCACGTCCTCTTTTTTCACGCTCACATAGAACTTTTCATCCTGGTCCACTTCGATGTAACAGTCATCTTTCAGAGCCTGTAATACGGTTTCGCTGCGCTCAGCCAGTATCGCTTCCTTATTGATTTCTTCGGTAGTGCGGATAAATGGTTTGAGCAGGGCGCTTTTTTTCATCAATTCCAGCACAGCCTCCCAGGTGAATTTGCGGTCTTTCACCACCTTCGGCGTGCCCGTGCGGAAGCCGACCGTGCAATGCAGCAGGTCCATGCTTTTGCGTTTCCCCCAGCCCGGCTGTTGTTCCTTAGCGAAGGTGTGCAGGATCAGTTCAGGCTCCTGCATACTTTCTTTGATTGTTGTGATATCATCCTGGTATTTTTCTTTGACCCGGTTGATTTCCGCATTCATTTTTGCCTCCAGCTTCTCCAGGCTGTTGTAACTGTTCGCAAAGTCCAGGCTTGCCGCTTCCGCCATTTCAAGTGTAACATTTGCGAAGGTCTTTTTCGATACTTTTTTTGCCATTGTTGTGATTTTTATGATGATTAAAATAGTTTCGGTTTACTCTGCTTTTTGGGTTCACCCGCCTGGGGATGTGCCCGTCGTTGGCGCTCTTCGTTTTTATATACCTGTCTTTCTATCATAAACAGCAGGTACCGGTATAGCAGCCACAAAACGATAATGGTCCCGATGATTTCTTTCATAGTTGGTTAGATTATTGTTTCAGATTCGTGCTTTAGCTGGTAGGCGTCCATCAGTTCCATGTGCGCCTCGTTCATCTGGTCTGCCGGGATGGACAGTTTAAATACTTCCAGGAAACGGTCTATAAGATCATGACAGATCAGCAGCTGATCGCGTGTCTCCACGGAGCGAATGATGCGCAAAAGGAACTGCAGGTAAGGTTTAAACATTTCTCTTTTCATGCGGCGAATTTTTGGGCCACCTGCTGGGCTATCAGCATCAGCTTGCTGCCCATGTAAGTGGTCGGTTCATTGATAAATCCGGTATAAAATATCCGGATACTGAGAGCCTGTACCGGGGTCAGGCTTATAGCATATTCTTTCTGGTAGCGGGCCATGCGCAAATAAAGCCGCTGGCGGATCTCCTGCAGCCCGGCCATAACCAGCCGGTCATCGTCCTCCGTGTAATGCAGGCTGATGTATTCGTCGATCAGCCGGATCAGCCCTTCGGCAAAATCGTGTTTCAGCGTTATCTTATGTTTTTGGAGCATTGGCAATGATTTGTTTGATACGTAGTTCGATTTCTCGCAGCGGCTTTATATACAGCTCATCACAGGTGTCCAGCATATCATTAACCCGATCAATTGATTTTGACACCATTGATCTATCGCGGTTGATATGAGCGGCGATTTGTTCCTGGGAGGACCCGGTATAATATGTGATAAGCCAGGCGGTGATCTGCCGGGGAACGCAAAACTGATGTTCTTTGCTTTTGCTGATCATATCCGAATAAGTGATACCGAATACGGCCAGCACCTGCTGAATGATGATCTGGGCGTTAACCCGGTTCACCTTAATTTGATAGGTTACCGATACCGGGCTCCCGATCTCTGCCGTTAGGCGCGATTCTGTTTCAGCCATGATCTCCATAACCCTCTGGCGGGTTTCGGGGGTACTCATGCTGCAGCCTCCACTTTTTGCGCCCTGGTAACTTCGCCGATCATCCTGGCATAGGTACTTTCCAGCACCTGGCCGTTAAGGTATATGGCCGATAGCAGCGTCATGGGGTCGTGGATCTGCAGGTACAACATAGCCCTGTACTCGACTGGTTCATCGATGCCCTCGCAGCTCTCCATGAATTCCCGGTCGCGCATACCCCAGTGGCGCTTCCACCAGGACCAGAATATGCTGTTTTTCATCAGCTGGCTTATGATCTGCGGATAAGCAGGCATAAAGCCTGTCAGGTACTTCTCTGCACAGTCATATACCAGCTGGTTAAGCCGGCCGGCATCCCAGCCGATAAGGCCCAGTACCTTTTCTGTGGTTTGTTGATTACTCATATAGATGGTTTTAACTTTTACGGTTACGCTTCAATTTGTTTTTAAGGATATTTCGATCTACACGACGCAGATCTCCACGCAGGTCTTTCACTTCGTTGCATACGC
>CAZEZE010000066.1:0-10225 GCA_964516445.1 uncultured Chitinophaga sp.
CTGGCCGGGGTACATGACCGGTCCGTGGTACTTTGAAATGACGGTAAACCCCATACCGGCAGGAGTAATGGCCTCCAGGTTGGCGGGATTGGAAAAAAAATCCCATGCCTCCTGTAGTGAAACGGGAATTTTCTGAATGGTTTGGATCGTATGTGCCGCCATGCGGATTATTGGTTTAAATTCGTTTGAATAACCATTTATAAAGCGAAAAGTTCAGCCATCCATGTCATTTGCCCGGGAAAAATTAGAGAAGAAGTTTGCTGCCGAATACGAAAAGCTGAACGAACAGCAGCGCATCGCCGTTGACTCGATCGAAGGACCCGTGATGGTGATCGCGGGACCCGGAACCGGCAAAACCCAGATCCTCGCCAGCCGTATCGGCAAGATACTGCTGGAAACGGATGCTTTGCCGGGAAACATTCTTTGCCTGACCTATACCGACGCCGGCGTAGTGGCCATGCGGAAACGACTGCTTCAATTCATCGGCCCGGATGCCTATAAGGTCAACCTTTACACTTTCCATGCTTTCTGCAATGATGTGATCCAGGAAAACCTCCAATTGTTTGAAAAAACATCCCTTGACCCCATTTCCGAACTGGAAAAGATCCAGCTTTTCAAGGACCTGATCGACAGCTTTCCAAAGAATCACCCGCTGAAGCGCTACCGGGGCGATGTATATTTCGAAGTGAATAATCTCCAGTCGCTTTTCAGTAATATGAAACGGGAAGGCTGGACACCTGCTTTTATCAATGAGCGGATCGATCAATACCTGGCCGATCTTCCCAACAGGGAGGAGTTTGTGTACAAAAGAAAATACAAAGAGTTCAATGCGGGCGACCTGAAAAAAGACAAAATAGAAGAGGAAAAGGAACGAATGGAAAAACTCCGCGCCGCGGTGAATGAATTTGACCGCTTCCAGCAACTGATGCGTAAAAGGAACCGCTATGATTTCGACGATATGATCAACTGGGTGATCCGGGCCTTTGAAGAAAATAAAAACCTGCTGGCCCGATACCAGGAACAGTTTCAGTACATATTGGTAGATGAATACCAGGATACCAGCGGCACCCAGAACCGGCTGGTAGAGCTGCTGATCAGCTACTGGGATAAACCCAATGTGTTTGTGGTGGGCGATGATGACCAGAGTATCTATCGTTTCCAGGGCGCCAATGTGGAGAATATGCTGGAGTTCGCCGGCAATTACCAGAAAGATCTTTTCACCGTGGTACTTACTGAAAATTACCGCTCCACCCAGCCGATACTGAATATCTCCAAATCACTGATCGACCGGAACGAGGAAAGGCTGGTCAAACAAATACCCGGACTGAGCAAGGAACTGATCTCTTCAAGGGAAACTATTAAGCATTTAACCCATCCGCCCGTCATCCAGGAATACGAAACACAAAGACTTGAAATGACCGGCATCGTGAAAAAAGTGCAGCAACTCGTGGCGCAGGGTGTTGCACCGGGAAGCATCGGCATCATTTATAAAGAAAACAAATACGGCGAAGAACTGTCCCATTTCTTCAAATTGCTCCAAATCCCGGTTTACAGCAAGCGTCATCTGAATATCCTGGAATTGCCGCTGGCGCAAAAACTCGTACTTGTACTTAGATACCTTGCATCTGAACACGATATCCCTTACAGCGGTGATGAAATGCTGTTCGAAATCCTGCACTTCGACTGGTTCAGCATTCCTCCTGTAGAGATCGCCAAACTGACCCTTGAAGTGGCCGAACAGAAATATAACGGCAGCGATAACTCCATTCGAAGGACACTGGCTGAAAAAGCGAATGCCCCCGCGAAAGACCTGTTCAGCAATGGTCTTCCTGAAGGGTTGAAGAATGCCTCCCGGATAATGGAAAAACTGATTGCCGATGTTTCCAATGTAACGCTGCAGCAATTATTTGAAAATATCATCCGGGAAGCGGGTGTGCTCACCTATATCATGCGCAGTCCGGATAAGCACTGGCAATTGCAGGTGCTGACCGGATTCTTCGATTTTGTTAAAGAAGAAACACACAGGGATCCTTTTCTCAGCCTGCAGCAACTGGTGAACCTGGTAGAACTGATGATCAAGGAATCTATTTCACTGCCATTGGTGCAGGTTGCGGGAAATGACAAGGGTATTAACCTGATGACGGCTCACGGTTCCAAAGGACTGGAATTTGAATATGTGATGCTGGCTGGTTGCAACGCCACTTTCTGGGAGAAGAAAAGAAAACCCGGTGGCGGTTACAAACTCCCTGATACTATGTTCGCCGCTCGAGCTACAGGTAATGATGAAGAAGAACTGCGCCGGTTGTTTTACGTGGCGATCACAAGGGCGGAACAGCATTTATTTATCTCCTACAGTAAATTCAAAAACGACGGCAAGGAACTGGAACCATCCATGTTCATTGCCGAGATACAGGAAAATCACGATCTGCCGGTCCAAAAAGTGATCATCGACGCGGAAGTAGCAACAGAATTCTCCGCGTTGGGATTTGCCGCACCCGAAGCGCCGGAGATCGAAAAGATAGAAGAGGAATTCATCGGCCGGGTGCTGGAGAAATTCGTAATGAATGTGACCGCCCTGAACAATTACCTGAAATGCCCGCTGGAGTTTTATTTCAGGAACCTGATCAGGATCCCTTCACCCAAGAACGAAGCCACGGAATTCGGTTCCGCGGTACACTATGCCCTGGAAAAACTGTTTCGGAAAATGCAGGATAGCGGGAAAGATCGTTTTCCCGCTAAAGAAGAATTCATTTCCGACTTCGAATGGTATATGCACCGCCACCGTGAAAGTTTCACCAAAGAGCAATTCAACCGCAGGCTGGAATACGGGCAGGAAGTGCTGGCCAATTATTATGAGAAGTATATCGGCAGCTTCAATAAGATCGTGGCCATTGAGCGGAATATCCGGAACGTGGTGATCGGTAATGTTCCCCTGAAAGGAAAACTGGACAAGCTCGAATTCGACGGCAAGTCGGTGAACGTGGTTGACTATAAGACCGGCGATCCCGATAAAGCGATCCCCAAAACCAAGGGCCCTTCAGAAAAAGAACCCAACGGCGGTGATTACTGGCGGCAGGCTGTATTCTACAAAATACTGGTGGATCATTACGAGCAAAAGGACTGGAAAGCGGTGAGCACTGAATTCGATTTTATCGAGCCTGATAAAAAGAAGAATTACCGGAAAGAGAAACTGGTGATCAGCCCGGCGGATATCACCACCGTTATGCAACAGATCAGCTCCACCTGGGAAAAGATCCGGAACAGGGAATTCTATATCGGTTGCGGCAAAGAGGACTGCCACTGGTGCAATTTTGTTAAAACCAACAAGCTTGCTGTTGCCCTGCATGAGCTGGAAACGGAAGAGGAAGCAGAACCATGATTAACATGAATTTTTAGGATTACCGGCATATCGGATGAGCCCTGTAATTTGAAAGAGGTTAAGTTTGCATCCAGAGAAAAACACCGAATGAAGAAAGTCTCCCTTTTTTTCTTTTTACTTCTGTTACTTTCAAAGATCCTGGTCCTTGACTCCGGTTGCGCTAATATCATTCCCCCTTCCGGGGGACCCCGGGATTCCCTTCCCCCGGTGCTGGCAAAAGCCAGTCCCGGCGACTCCACCCGCAATTTTACCGGCAATAAGATAACCTTTACCTTCAATGAATTTATTGAACTGCAGAATGCACAGCAGGCGCTGATCATATCACCCCTTCCCAAAAATTTCCCGCTGGTAGAATACCGGCTGAATACAGTGACGGTAAAGCTGAAGGACAGCCTGGAGTCCAATACTACCTATAATTTCAATTTTGGCGAATCGATCAAAGATTTCACGGAAGGCAACGTGCTGAAGAATTTCACCTATACCTTCTCTACCGGGAAATATATCGACTCGCTGGAACTCCGGGGGAAAGTGTTGCTCGCTGAAACCGGCAAAATTGACACAACCCTGATCGTGATGCTGCATAACAGTGCCGATGATTCCGCAGTGGTAAAAGAAAGACCGCGCTATATTGCCCGGCTGGATAATAAAGGAAATTTCCATTTTAAAAACCTGCCGCCAAAAACATTTTATCTCTACGCGCTGAAAGATGAGGGCGGCACCCGCCGCTATTTCAACGACAGGCAGCTTTTTGCCTTTACCGACTCGGCTATTGTAATTGGCGCAAAGAACGAGGCCAAGACCTTATATGCCTATTCCTCAAAACCCGTACCCCTTGTTATGCCCGCTCTAACACTCGGACGGAACAAACCTGCCGGGACGGATAAGCGGCTAAAGTACCAGACCAATCTTTCAGCCGGTCAGCAGGACCTGCTCCGGGAGCTTGTTCTCACATTTGAAGAACCCCTGCGATTATTTGACTCCCTGAAGATTCGTCTATATACCGATTCCGCCTTTAACATCGTGAGTGGTTACCAGTTCAAAAAAGACAGTACCGGAAAGAACATCACCCTGGTCAATCAGTGGAAGGAAAATACGCAGTACCACCTGGTCATGGACAAGGACTTTGCGGATGATTCGGCCGACAGGAAATTATTAAAGACAGATACCCTCAGTTTCCGCAGCAAAAGACTGTCGGATTACGGATCCCTGAAATTAAAATTCAAAAACCTTAACCTGGCGCTTAACCCGGTGGTTCTGATCATGACCGGAGAACAGATCCTCCAATCCCACCCGATGAGCACCCCGGAGCTCAGTCAAAAACTTTTTGTTCCGGGAGAATATGAACTTCGCATCCTCTATGACCGGAATAAGAACGGTAAATGGGATCCGGGAGAGTTTTTTGGCAAGCGCCTTCAACCGGAGATCGTTCGGCCGGTGGAGCGAAAGATCTCAGTGAAACCTAACTTTCAGAACGAGTTTGATATCAGTTTATAAAGCTCAAGAAACAAGATACAAGAACCAAATAAATACTGCAAAATCCCAAATTAAAAATCGTAATCCTTCTACGGAGGACGTTTTAATTTGAATTTTTAATTTGGTGCTTATTTGGTTCTTGTATCTTGTTTCTTGGTTCTTTTATCCCGTTTCCTGTAATTTTAGACATGCAATTTTCCTCCTCCTTACTCGAGAATGCCGTAAATGAGTTTGCCAAACTCCCCGGCATTGGCAAAAAAACCGCGTTGCGGCTGGTATTGCATTTGCTGAAACAGGACATGAAAGAGGTCGGGCATTTCAGTGAGATCATTTCAAAGATGAGGAGCGAAATAAAATTCTGCCAGCGATGTTTCAATGTAGCGGACGGGGACATTTGTTCCATCTGTTCGAATTCCATGCGCCGGCAGGAGATGATCTGCGTGGTAGAGAATATCCGGGATGTGATCGCCATTGAAAGCACACAGCAATACAATGGAACGTACCACGTACTGGGAGGCATCATTTCCCCGCTGGACGGGATCGGCCCGGATCAGCTGAACATCGAATCATTGATCCACCGCGTTGAAAAGGAAAAGACCGCAGAACTTATTTTTGCACTGAATCCCAATATACAGGGCGACACCACCATCTATTACATTCAAAAAAAGCTCCAGGGCAAACCCGTCCGGGTAACTACCATTGCCCGGGGCATTGCCTTTGGCGGTGAGCTGGAATATGCCGATGAAATGACACTTGGCAGGAGCCTGCAGAACAGGCTGCCGGTGGAAAGCTATGTTGGTAATAAATGAGTTTAAGACTAAGGTTAAGATTAAGGTTGAGTGTTCTTAACCTTAACCTTAACCTCAATCTTAACCTGATCCTCAACCCCTTGACCGGCAAAAAATATATCGTATCTTTGCATCACAGGCGGATTTGTTTATTGTTCGGCCTGACCCAACGGAACTAATAAACGTTCAAGAAACTCCTCTTCTGGTTTCCCGGCGTTTATAGGTCCACAAAGCAATAGGTTATGAAAACAATTCAGGATTGTTTGAAAGAACGCATTCTGGTCATCGATGGCGCCATGGGTACCATGATCCAGCGGCATAAGCTGCAGGAGGCTGATTACCGGGGCGAACGTTTCAAAGACTGGCATTGTGATGTAAAAGGAAACAATGACCTGCTCAATATCACAAAGCCGGACATCATCATCGGTATCCACAAACAATACCTGGAAGCGGGCTCCGATATCATTGAAACAAATACATTCAGCAGCACGGCGATTGCGATGGCCGATTATGACATGCAGTCGCTGGCCTACGAACTCAATGTGGCAGCTGCACGTTGTGCAAGAAAAGCTATAGATGCTTTTTACTTCGATCATCCCCCCTCCCTGCCAGAAGAGGGGAAGGGATTGCCTGCCGAAGCATCTTCGAAGGCTGGGGTGAGGCGGGAGAAGTGGGTGGCCGGTGCCATCGGCCCTTTGAATAAGACATTATCTCTTTCACCTGATGTGAACAACCCGGGTTACCGCGCCGTAACTTTTGACGAAGTGGTAGACGCCTATTATGACCAGGTGCGGGGGCTGGTAGATGGCGGAGTGGACCTCCTGCTGATCGAGACCATCTTTGATACCCTGAATGCGAAGGCCGCGATTTATGCCATCAAGAAATATTTCAGGGATACTAAAAAGGAACCCCTGCCGGTAATGATCAGCGGTACTATCACCGATGCTTCAGGAAGAACGCTGAGCGGCCAGACACTGGAAGCATTTTATACGTCCGTGATGCATGCCCGTCCTCTAAGCATAGGTTTGAACTGCGCCCTGGGCGCTAAGGAAATGCGGCCGCATATCGAGGAACTCTCCCAGATCGCCTCCTGCTATGTTTCCGCTTACCCCAATGCGGGTCTGCCCAATGCCATGGGAGAGTACGATGAGCAACCCGAGGAAACAGCCCACTACCTCGAGGACTGGGCAAAAGAAGGATTTGTGAACATTGTAGGCGGATGCTGCGGCACTACGCCCGATCATATCCGGCATATCGCGGAGGAAGTAAAAAATGTAACCCCCAGGCCTTTGCCCGTCATTGAAAAAGACTTTGCATGAGTACCCCGCAACTACTGCTTATATTATCCATCGTCATACTCATTGTGAACAATTATTCCATGCTGAAAAAACTGTTCACGAAAAAGAACCCATAGATGAAGGACACCTTTGTTATCAGGCCTTACTTACGGTTAGCGGGATTGGAACCATTGGTGGTGCGACCGGAAACCAATTTTGTGAATATCGGGGAGCGGACCAATGTGACCGGTTCTAAAAAATTCGCGCGGCTTATCCGGGAGAATAAATACGAGGAAGCACTAAGTGTGGCCCGGCAACAGGTGGAGAATGGCGCCCAGGTGCTGGACGTGAATATGGATGATGCTATGCTGGACGGGGTGCAGGCTATGCGAACCTTTTTAAACCTCCTGCAGAGTGAACCGGATATCGCGAGGATCCCCATTATGATCGACAGTTCGAAGTTTGAGATCATTGAGGCCGGGCTGAAATGCGTACAGGGCAAATGTATAGTAAACTCCATTTCCATGAAGGAAGGAGAAGCCAGATTCATTGAACAGGCAGTGATCTGCCAGAGTTACGGCGCCTCGGTGATCGTAATGGCCTTTGACGAAAAAGGCCAGGCGGATACCAAAGAAAGAAAAGTGGAAATATGCGCCCGTGCATATAAAATACTCACCGAACAGGTTGGATTTGACCCGCAGGATATCATTTTCGACCCTAATATTTTCGCCATTGCCACCGGCATGGAGGAACACAATAACTACGGAGTTGACTTCATTGAAGCAACACGTGAAATAAAAAGACTGATGCCGCTGACCCGGGTGAGCGGTGGTGTCAGCAATCTGTCTTTCTCCTTCCGCGGCAATGAACATGTACGGGAGGCCATGCACTCGGTATTTCTTTTCCACGCTATCAAAGCAGGAATGGACATGGGCATCGTGAATGCGGGACAACTGGTGGTTTACGATGAGATCGAACCGCAACTGAAAGAGCTCTGCGAAGATGTTATCCTGAACCGCAACAACGATAATAATGAGGCTACCGAAAAACTGATCATTTTCGCCGAAACGGTTAAGGCCAAGGGAAAGGTGGAGGTAAAGGATGAGGCCTGGAGAAATGCACCGGTGGAAGAAAGACTGAAACATGCGCTGGTGAATGGTATCACCGACTTTATTGATACAGATACCGAAGAAGCAAGGCTGAAATACCCCCGGCCGCTGGATGTGATCGAAGGACCGCTGATGGATGGCATGAACGTGGTGGGTGATCTTTTCGGCGCCGGCAAGATGTTCCTGCCGCAGGTGGTGAAGAGCGCAAGGGTGATGAAAAAAAGCGTGGCCTGGCTGACCCCCTTTATTGAAGAGGAAAAGAGAAATAACCCGCAGGCGGGAGATGGCAATGCCCCAAAAGTACTGCTTGCAACCGTAAAAGGGGATGTACATGATATCGGCAAAAACATTGTAGGCGTTGTGCTTGCCTGTAACGGGTATACGATCATTGATCTTGGCGTGATGGTGCCTGCGGATAAGATACTCGACACAGCCGAAAAAGAAAAAGCGGATATCGTTGGACTGAGCGGACTGATCACGCCCTCCCTGGATGAAATGGTGCATGTGGCGCATGAAATGAAACGCCGCAACATGAAACAGCCACTGCTGATCGGTGGTGCCACTACCTCCCGGATACATACAGCCGTTAAGATCGCCCCGCAATATGACAATGGCGTGTTGCATATCCTGGATGCATCCAGGAGTGTAACAGCCGTGAGTACGCTTCTAAGTAAAGAGAAGAATGTCTTACTTAAGAAAACAAAGGACGACTACGAAGGATTGAGAAACCAGTTCCTGAACAAGGACAAAAAAGTGATGATCCCCTACAGCGAGGCGGTGATCACGAAGGAATATTTCGACTGGAAGAATTACAATCCGGTGAAGCCGGCCGTAGAGGGAGTGAAAGTGCTGAAAGGGTTTGACCTGGCCACGATCGCGGAATACATTGACTGGGGCCCCTTCTTCATCGCCTGGGAAATGCCCGGCCATTTTCCGGAAGTATTATCTGACAAAATATTTGGCGCCGAAGCCACCCGCTTATATAATGACGCACAAAAACTCGTGGAAAAGATCGTAGCGGAGAAATGGTTTATCGCCGATGGAGTGATTGGATTCTGGCCGGCGAGCAGCAACAATGCAGACACCGTAACACTGACCACGGTAAAAGGAGAAGTGAAGCTGGAAATGCTACGTCAGCAACTCAAAAAAGCGGTGGGGCAGCCCGCCTTCTCCCTATCTGATTTTATTTGCCCCTCCGAACTGGGTACTGATTATATAGGTTCGTTTGCAGTTACAATTCACGGTGCAAAGAAATATATAGACAAGTTTGCTGCCGATCACGATGATTACAATA
Source organism: uncultured Chitinophaga sp. (assembly GCA_964516445.1). GTDB lineage: Bacteria > Bacteroidota > Bacteroidia > Chitinophagales > Chitinophagaceae > JJ008. The sequence continues at coordinate 9,321 of CAZEZE010000066.1, forward strand.
AGATCCTGGTACAGGTACTGGCCGACCGGTTCGTGGAAGCCTTCGCCGAATGCCTTCATCAGAAAGTGAGAAAAGAATTCTGGGGTTACGCCAAAGATGAAGTGCTTACCAGTGAAGAACTCATCAAAGAACAATACAAGGGTATCCGCCCGGCTCCGGGATATCCCGCCTGCCCCGATCATACGGAAAAAATCAAACTATTCGATTTGTTGAATGCCACTGAAAATATCGGCGTTGAGCTCACGGAAAGCCTCGCCATGAACCCGCCGGCTTCGGTTTGCGGGTGGTATATTGCTCATCCGAAAAGCCATTATTTCGGCCTGGGCAAAATTGGTAAAGACCAGTTGGAAGATTATGCCAAAAGAAAGGGCATGAGTATTGAAGAGGCGGAAAAATGGCTGAGGCCGGTGCTGGAATAATTTAAGATAGGTTTAATTTCTTCAGTTCTTCTTTCAGTTGGGCAGCCGAGCGAAAATGGATAGAAGGAATATGGATACTTTCCGCAGCCTTCACATTCCTCAGGTTATCGTCAATGAACAAAGCCTCTTCCGGGTTTACGGCATACCGGTCCAGCAGGATCCGGTAAAATTCCGGAAAGGGCTTCCGGGTCTTCTCTTCACCGCTTACCACCCTCCCGTCGAACCAGTGTAAAAAATCAAACCGCTCCAGTGCTATGGGAAAGGTCTCAGCGCTCCAGTTGGTGAGCGCAAAGGACCTGAGGCCTCTTCCCTGCTTTAGTTCCCTGAATATCTCAACCGTATCATCAATAGGACCTCCCAGCATTTCCTTCCAGCGTCCGTAAAAATCACGGATCTCTTTTTCCCATTCGGGGAAGAGAGCCACCCTTTCCTCAGTAGCTTTTGCGATGGGGTAACCCGCGTCCTGGTTCTCATTCCAGTCAGACG
>CAZEZE010000067.1:0-3518 GCA_964516445.1 uncultured Chitinophaga sp.
AGGTATCCTCGCCTGAAAGCGATAAGATTACCATCCTCGTCACCGATATGGCCGGAAGGAATATGATGCAGCAGGTTACCAGTATCGGGGCGGGCAGCAATACACTGGCTCTTGATATCCGCGTCTTGCAGAGAGGAATGTATCTTATTAGGGTTCTTGGCAGCGACGGAATGGAAGCGGGAACGGTGCGGTTTGTTAAATAGTCGGGAGTCGGGAGTTCGGAGTCAGGAGTCGGCTCCGTAGGAAGAATGATTTCATCCGGGAAAACCAAATTTGAAATGGACTGCGGTAACGTGGTCCATTTTTTATCATATAACGGAGTTTTAAAGTGATAATTGTCAAATGGTCCACTAGACAGCATTAGGGCTCTCGATCCTTGAATCTTGAGTCTTGAATCTTGAATCTTTTGAATCGAGCTTTAAACCCTCAGTTTCGGGCCCCGAGCTAAGAGATCATATATAGCAGCAGGGTATAAATAAATTAGGAGTTATCCATGCATAAATGAAAAAGCCGGGGAACAATTCCCCGGCCCTGGTTCGTCCGTCCCTGGCATTTACTTGTCCTGAATATTTTTATCGTGCGGCGACGATTATTTTTTCACTGGTCTGCGTTCCGGTTATACGGTTGCTGATGCGAAGGCTGAACATCCCGGTGGTAAGACCGGTTACCTGCAGGCTGTTGCTGTTAAAGCCGTTCCATTGTTTTATTACGCGGCCGGCCATATCGGTAATGGAGATGTCACGGGTTGTGGCATCCGTGAAAACAACATTCACATTGCCATCCAGGGAAGGATTGGGGAAGATCGTGATCTTCGCGTCCTGCTCCGTTCCGCGGATCGCCTTGATTTCACTGTACTTTGCGGCCCCGTCAATATCCACCTGCTTCAGGCGGTATTGCGTCATGCCTTTATTGGTATTGATCTCGCTGAACTCGTAATTCAGTTTATCGCTGCTGTTGCCGTTCAATGCCTGGCTGGCCACAAAACCTGCCTGCTGCCAGCTGCCACCGGCATTGTGCTCGATGGCGAAACCACTGTTGCTGCTCTCCGTAGCCGTTTCCCATTTCAGGGTCACCAGTTCTTTGTTCCTTGACACGCTGAAAGCGCTGAAAAGAACGGGTAGGGGTGCTCCGCCGGTAGAGTACCAGGTAGGGCCGCATATGCCACCGGAAACGACATTGTTGCAGGAGCCGGAATTAAAGGTACTGATCGCCACTTCGATGGCTGCCATATTGCAGGCGGCGAATTGCGCGGATGTATAATTCGTTTGAATATCTTTTAAGTGGTCAAAATTGAAACAGTCGTCGAGCACGGTTACGCCACCCACTTTCACAGTGAGGTTGATACTTTTATTACCATTACTCCGTGGGATAAAGTCAAACGTGACTGATCTCTGGCATACATTCAACTCATTCGTAATGATATGGAAGGTAGATCTTACGATCTCAGTGCACTGGGCCGAAGACTGGCTGGAAAAAAGTAAAGCGGTCGCAAAAAGAACGGCGAATAGAATTCGTTTCATCAAGTACGGTTTAGTTTTCAGTAGATTAGATTCCTTCGTAGATTTACGGTACTGTTAGGGTGCTTTCCCGTGAATCTGCCGTAAAAGTATCATGCAGGATTCGTAGATGCAAGCTTTCTTCAAAGTATTTTTTCAGGAATTTTTCTATAAGTGAAAGGCCTTAGGATTTTGCGTAGGATCATCGTGGTGCGTTGTAATACAGGAGGTAGGAAGTGCTTGCCCGCCGAAGCTTCGGCGAAGGCGGGAGTCGTGAGGCGTGAGCAGACGTATTCTATCGGAATCCAAAATTAAACATTGAATATTGAGCGTTGAATATTGAGCATTTCCCACTAGCCACTAGCCATTCACCATTCCCAACTCAATCCAGCTCCAAAAGACTCTTCCCAATGATCCTCACCGATTCCCTAACCTGTTCTTCATTAATAATGAGCGGTGGGGCAAGGCGGATCTTATCGCCGTGGGTAGGTTTGGCCAGCAACCCGTTTTCTTTCAGCGCCAGGCAGAGTTTCCAGGCGGCGTCTTTGCCGGGGTGATGGATGACAATGGCATTGAGCAATCCCTTACCTCGCACCAGGCTGATATGTTTTGATTGCAGCGCCCGGAGTTCCGAACGGAGCAGTTCGCCCATAAGGGCCGCGTTCTCCTCCATCTTTTCATCTTTTAAAACGGTGAGCGCTTCGATGGCCACCCGGCAGGCCAGGGGATTGCCGCCATAGGTGGAACCGTGTTCGCCGGGCTCAATGGTGAGCATGACGGGATCATCTGCCAGCACGGCGCTAACGGGAAGCATGCCACCGCTCAGCGCTTTACCCAGCAATACGATATCGGGACGCACATCTTCATGATCGCAAGCCAGCATTTTTCCTGTGCGGGCCAGGCCGGTCTGGATCTCATCGGCGATAAAAAGCACGTTAGCTGACTGGCATAATGCTTTTGCTTTTTGCAGGTATCCTTCATCCGGCACCACCACTCCGGCCTCTCCCTGTACAGGCTCTACCAGGAAGCCGGCCACCTGTTTATCCTGCAGCGCTTTTTCAAGCGCAGGAATATCATTAAAAGGAATGGAAACGAATCCCTGCATATAGGGACCGAATTGTTTTTTAGCGGAAGGATCGCTGCTGAAAGAGATCACGGTGGATGTGCGTCCGTGAAAATTACCATCGCATACAACGATCACCGCTTTGTTCTCTTCAATGCCCTTTACCCGGTAGGCCCAGCGGCGGCAGAGTTTGATCGCCGTTTCCACGGCCTCCACACCGGTGTTCATCGGCAATACTTTATCATACCCAAAGTATTGTGTAATGAATTTCGCGTATTCCCCCAGCAGGTCGCTGTGAAAGGCGCGGCTGGTCAGCGTGAGCTGCTGCGCCTGTTTCACCAATGCCTCCACGATCCGCGGGTGACAATGTCCCTGGTTGATGGCCGAATAACCGCTTAGGAAATCATAGTACTGTTTGCCCTCCACATCCCATACATGAACGCCCCTGCCGCGGTTCAGCACCACGGGAAGCGGATGGTAATTATGCGCCCCGTACTGTTCTTCCAGTTGCAAATAATATTGAGTGAGAGATGATTGATCAATGACTGCTGGCATAAATTAAGATTTCTGTTAAAGAAGGATCAAGAACCGAAGAAACAAGAACCAAATAAACTCCAAATCAAAATTTAGAAATTCAAAAGACTCCACCGGGTTGAGGTTTTAATTTGATACGCAATGGCGTATCAAACACAAGGTCGTGTCATCGGTGGTTAAGCAGGTCGAGGTTCTGCTGCAGAAACGATATTTTGGAAGAGTTGTTGATACTACAAATATACGGAAAAAAAGAACCAAGAACCTAAGAACCAAGATCCAAATAAGCTCCAAGTTCCAAAGAAGCTCGAAATAAAAAACAAACTCTGAAATTGTTTGTTTTCTTTCCCTACGCATTTGCGTAGAATAATTAAAAATTCAAAGTATCGGAGTCTTTTTTAATTTTTGGCTTGAAATTTATTTGGAGC
>CAZEZE010000067.1:3618-10153 GCA_964516445.1 uncultured Chitinophaga sp.
AAAATTCAAAGTATCGGAGTCTTTTTTAATTTTTGGCTTGAAATTTATTTGGAGCTTGTCCAAAGGACTCCTTAGGAGGAACTTGGAGCTTATTTGGTTCCCTCCGCGCAAGGTTACGGCGGGCAGGCTTGTTTCTCCGGTTTCTGGTACTTAGAACGAATTAGGGAGTTAACTTGCAATTAAAATTTTCCCTTCATGACATATATTATTCCTCCCGGTACAAGGATTGGTCACATACACCTGAAGGTCTCCGACCTGGAACGGTCATTGAAGTTTTACCGCGATCTTTTGGGTTTTGAAGTGCAGCAATTTTATGGCGACAGTGCCGTGTTCCTTTCGGCGGGTGGTTATCATCACCATATCGGCCTGAATACCTGGCACAGCAAAAATGCCGCTACCGCACCGGGTAGGGCGCCGGGATTGTATCATACCGCTATATTATTTCCTGAGCGAAAAGACCTGGCCGTAATATTAAAAAGATTAATGGAAGCAAAATACCCGCTGACCGGGGCCTCCGATCATGGTGTATCGGAAGCCATCTACCTGGAAGATCCCGATAAAAATGGGGTGGAACTGTACTGGGACAAGCCCAAAGAGCAGTGGCCCAGGGATACCGATGGTAACCTGGAAATGATGACGGAGCCGCTGGACCTTCGTGGTTTACTGGAACTTGCTGAGTAGGGGGAAGAAAAGAACCAAGAAACAAGATACAAGAACCAAAAAAACTCCAGATGAAAAAAACCAAAAAGACTCCGCTGCTTTTAAGATTTTAATTTCTACGCCTTTGCGTAATTGGGTGAACCCATATAGAAGCTGAGTCTGTTTTTAATTTATTATTTCTAATTTCTTTGGAGCTTGATATTTGGTGCTTTTTTGGTTCTTGTATCTTGTATCTTGTTTCTTGGTTCTTTGCCTTATGCCATCTTCCCATCCACCTGCCTTACAAAATATGCCTGCGGAAAGGAGAAACTAAGTTCCTTTTGCATGGGAAAGATCCCGAACACCGTACTCCCGCTGCCGCTCATCGAAGCAAAAACGGCACCGGAACGGTAGAGCTGGTCTTTGATCTCCACGATCCCGGGGTGACGCTCAAAAATGATCTTTTCAAAATCATTCTGCATCTCATCCTTCCATCTTTCCACCGGTTTTTGGATGATATCCTTGATCGTAGTTTCGGGTACCGCGGGAAGTATGTTCGTAAAAGCCATACCGGTGTCAATATGTATTCCGGGATTCACGATCACGATCCGGTAGGCGGAGAGATCGATATCCACTTCTTCCAGTACTTCACCGCGACCGGTGGCGTAGCAGGGTTTGTTGATGATAAAGAACGGGCAGTCGCTGCCGAGTTCACTGGCGTAGCGGGTCAGTTCTTCCCTGTTTAATTTTAACCCAAACATCCTGTTCAGCAGCAGCAGCGTGAAAGCGGCATCCGAACTGCCTCCTCCCAGTCCCGCCCCCGAAGGAATGGTCTTGTGCAGGTGCATTTTGATATGCGGGAGGTCGGGGAAATCTTTTTTCAGGAGTTTATAGGCCCTTACGCAGAGATTGGAAGTGGGGCGCCCGCCGATTTCAGTACCTGAGAGGGAGAAGGGAAAGGCGGAAGTTTTTTCCTGCTGGCCAAGCGGTATTATTTCCAGCACGTCTTTCAGGGCAACGGGGTAGAACACAGTTTCCAGGTCGTGATAACCATCTTCCCGTTTCCTGTGGATGCGGAGGCCGAGGTTGATCTTTGCGTTGGGGAAGACTATCAAAGGTTTAGGTTAAGACTGAGGTTAAGGATAAGGATAAGGTTAAGGCTGAGACTGAAGAAAGATTGTACTGGCAGGGAACGTTTTTTATTTTCCTTTCTTTCGGGTATTGATCTCGTCGCGGATTGCAATAGCGCGGATATAGTCCTCGCTTTCCAGTACATCGTTCAGAAGGGTATGCAGTTCCTCGATGGTCATGGTTTTGAGATCCTCTTTGCCGCTGCTGTCGCTTTCTTCCACCACCACTTCCTGTTTTCCTTTTTTCTTCTTGCCGGTGCCGGCGCCGGTCTCTTCCATGAGTATGCCCGCACTGTCGAGGATATTCTCGTAAGTGTAGATAGGGCAGCCGAAGCGCACGGCCAGTGCAATGGCATCGGAGGTGCGGGAATCTATTTCCACTGTATCATTTTCGGTTGAACAGACCAGTTTTGAATAAAAGATCCCTTCCTGCAGATCACAGATGATGATCTCGTGCAGATCGATCGCGAAGGCGTTCATGAAATTCTTCATCAGGTCATGCGTGAGGGGACGGCTGGGCTGCATTTTCTCGAGTGCTACGGCGATGGCCTGGGCCTCAAAACCGCCTATTACGATGGGGAGCCGGCGCAAACCGTTTACTTCTCCCAGTACCACGGCGTAGGAATGGGTTTGGGTAATGCTGTGTGATAAAGCCACTATTTCGAGTTCGATCTTTTTCATAGTAAAGACGCACGAAACTACGTCATTTACAGAGAAAAATAAAGGAGATGAAGCGATGATTTTAACCCCGGGACGGGCCTGTTTTATTTAGGCTTATAGCCTGTGAGATCGAAATAATTCTCTACATTCCCCCGCTCTATCTTATAGGCGATGATATAACTGTTCTCGTTTTCAGATGATTTGGTTCTCCAGCCCAGCACGATCCTGTAACCGAGAACCACGGGCTGGATGTTGAGGAAATTATAGTCCATCGCGGAGATATAAGAGTGCTGTTTGCTGATAAGGGCAGCGGCCTCATAGCTGTCACCGTCCTTCAGCAGCATTTCGCCGCTGTATTCGGGGCAGGTCACGCCCAGTATATTCATTGTTTTTTTACGGTTGAGCAGCGTGAATTCCGTACCGGCGTTACGGTCGGCCAGTTTTTCCGTTTTATAGGTCTTGTTCCGCGGCTCCAGGGTAAGCAGCGAGCTGTCGCTGAACCGGGCGATCGTGATACTTTCAAAGACCTGGTCTTCCCGGTAACCCGGGATGAACATGCTCACCCGGATCTGGTTCTCGCCGAAATAAATGATCATGGAATCTTTGTCGGAAGGGTCATCCGATGTCATCCTGTATTTGATGATGCCGGTGAATTTGGTAGCAGTATCGGCAACGGGATTTTCTTCCCCCATGGTTACGTATTCTGTTTTGGGCGCCTTCTTTTTATCTTTTTTGTCATCTTTCTTTTTCTTCTGTGCGCTGGCGAATAAAATACAGAACAAGGAGAGAAGGAGGAGTAAGGTTCTTTTCATAGAATCGTATTGTTCTATAAAGTTGGCAATAAAATGGCAGAAAAGCAAGACAGTCGGCAGTCGACAGTCGGCAGTTAGCAGTCAGCGCATTGTTCAATAATTCGGGAATCGCAGATTGCAGGCCAAGGTTTTTAAGACCCAATTATAAGTCTCGAGCCATGTATTAAAAACTCCAGCAAAAACCAGGGAAACTGTTTGCCATCAGAGTCGGACTGAGGACTGCCGACTGTAGACTGATCACTGGCTTCCCTTCAGCTTCTTCACCGCCGCAATGAATTTCGGCAGCACTTCAAACGCATCTCCCACGATACCGTAATCGGCTGCTTTAAAGAAGGGGGCCTCGGGGTCCTTGTTGATCACCACGATCACTTTGCTCCGGTTCACACCTGCCAGGTGCTGGATGGCGCCTGAGATACCGATGGCGATATAGAGATTAGGCGCGATGGCGATACCGGTTTGTCCCACATGTTCATTATGCGGGCGCCAGTGCGCATCGGCAACGGGGCGGCTGCAGGCGGTTGCCGCATGCAATACCTTCGCAAGTTCTTCCACCATGCCCCAGTTCTCCGGTCCCTTCATTCCGCGGCCGGCGCTTACCACCACTTCGGCTTCGGTGAGCAGGATCTCACCGCTGGCCTTTGTGGTCCGGGTCACTTTTACCTTACCGGCTTCAACCGTAGCAGCAAAAGCAGCTACTTCGGCTGTTCCTTCGCCGGCGCTAACCGGGTAGGCATTCGGGTTAAGGGTGATTATTTTGATATCGGTTGATATGCTGATATGGGCATAGGCCTTTCCGGAAAAAACACTCTTCTTCACGATAAATCCATTGGACGTATCGGGTAGGGCAACGGCCCCGGTTGCCATTCCCGCTTTTAACCGGGCCGACAGACGGGGGGCTAAAGCCTTCCCGCTGACGTTGTTGGAGAATACGATAACTTTTGCACCCGATGCGGCGGCTACCTGCGCGATCACGCCGGTGAATACCTGCGCGTCGAACTGGTTCAGCGCATCGGATTGCACCTGGTGAATTTTCTTCACCCCGTATTTACCCAGTACGGAGAGATCATCACTAACATTCCCGATCGCGACAGCTTCGGCCGTGGTGCCCAGTTTTTCGGCTATTTTGGCTCCATAACACAAGGCTTCAATAGATGCTTTTTTTACATGACCCTCGGCGCTATCGACTATGATTAAGACTGACATGGGGGAAGTTTAGAGTTTAGAGTTGAGTGTTGAACATTGAGCATTGATCATTTTCCGGCCATTAAATGGCTTTAGCCTCTTCGTGCAGTAAACGAACCAATTCGTCTACATTTTCAGGATCCACCAGTTTTACACCGGCCTTTGCAGGCGGTAGTTCAAACCCGGCCACTGAGGTCAGGTTTTCGGCGGCCACAGGTTCCATTACTTTGAGCGGTTTGGTACGGGCACCCATGATCCCCTTCATGTTAGGGATACGTTGTTCCGCCATTCCTTTCTGGCAGCTTACCACAAGAGGGAATACAGCTTCGCAAACCTCTTCCCCGCCTTCTATTTCCCTGGTGACGATGGCTTTATCGCCGGCTACTTCAAATTTTGTTGCCAGTGATATATAAGGCAGGTCAAGCAGCCCGGACAACATGCCGCCAATGGAGGAACCATTATAATCGATAGTTTCCTTTCCGGTAAATACAAGATCATACCCTCCTTGTTTGGCCACTTCCGCGATCTGGGAAGCGATATAAAAACTATCCTGGCTGTCCGCATTCACCCGTATTGCTTCATCACCGCCCAGGGCCAGGGCTTTGCGGATGATGGGGTCGGCATCGGCGCCGGCCACCGTTACAAGCTGTATCACTGTGGAAGGATCCGCTTCCTTTAATTCGATGGCGCGCACCAGGGCATACCATTCATCGTAAGGATTAATGATCCACTGCACACCGGCTGCGTCGAATTTCGTGTTGTTATCGGTGAAAGCTATTTTTGCCGTGGTGTCCGGCGTTTTACTGATACAGACAAGAATCTTCATAAAAATGCTTTTGGAGTTGCCTGCCCATGACTAAGGACAGATAGTTGTTTATGCAACTAAGCAAAGATACGGAGGGGGAATTAATATTTTATCATTATTCATGAATAATTATTCAGGTGAACAGGATTGAAAAAATACTCGCCATGCTGGCGGAGGATCCGCTTGATAATTTTCTCCGGCATGCCCTTGCGCTGGAATATATCAAGGTTGGCGAGGATGAAAAGGCCCGGGCCCTTTTTGAAGAGATTCTGACCGGCGACCCGGCCTATATCGGCAGTTATTACCACCTGGCCAAATTGCTGGAAAGGAACGAAAGGATTGCGGAAGCGATCAGATGGTATGAAAAGGGGATGGAGGAAGCGAAGAAAGCGGGGGATGCTCATGCTTTAGGGGAACTGCGGGGGGCGTATGAGGAGCTGATCTTTTAGCAGTCTTGCAGCCTTGCAGTCTGGACTCCGCGGTTCACGGATAGTTCTCTACAGTGCAAAGTTCGCTTTTGAGGAAAAGACTCAATATTCAACACTCAATTTTCAATATTCAAGTTCAATATCCTCAGAACTGCTGACTGTCGACTTCAAGACTGCCCGACTGCCCGACTGCGCGACTGCCCGACTGTCCGACTGCCCGACTGCCCGGCTGCGTGACTGCCCGGCTGAATAAGCGTTACATTTTGTTTCTTTGCCGTTAACAGGCATGAATTTAACCGACCGGTTCCGGGAACATATTAAACAGCATGATCTTTTCTCCGTAAAGGACAAACTGCTGTTGGCCGTAAGCGGTGGGCTGGATTCGGTGGTGCTTTGTGAATTATGCAAACAGGCCGGGTATGATTTCATCATCGCCCATTGCAATTTTCAGTTAAGAGGGGAGGAGAGTGATCGGGACGAAAAATTTGTAAGAGCATTAGGTGCGAAGTATAAGGTTAAGGTTGAGGTTAAACGCTTCGAAACGGGGCAGTATGCCACAGATAACAAGCTGTCGGTCCAGGAAGCTGCCAGGAATCTGCGATATGCATGGTTTGAAGAATTAGTAAAGAGTCGTGAGTCGGGAGTCGTGAGTCATGAGTCAAAACAGGGGAACAGTCGTGAGCCAACTCACGCTTCACGCTTCACGACTCACATCCTCACTGCCCATCACGCCGACGACAACGCCGAAACTGTACTGATGAATTTCTTCCGCGGCACCGGTCTTCATGGCTTAACAGGTATCCCGGAAAAGAGCAGTCATATACGCCGGCCCCTGCTTCCTTTTTCAAAGGAAGAACTGCTGGCCTTTGCCATTGAATA
>CAZEZE010000068.1:0-10153 GCA_964516445.1 uncultured Chitinophaga sp.
ACAGGCCTTTCGCCAGGCCTTCCAGCAGGCCGACCCGCAGATACTCGAACCCGTTTATCATGTGGAAGTACTTTGCCCGGATGACCTGACAGGTGCCGTGATGGGTGACCTGCAGAGCCGCCGGGCGATCGTGGAAGGAATCGACAGCGAAGGACATTTCCAGAAAGTGATCGCCAAAGTGCCGCTGGCGGAAATGGATGGCTATTCCTCAGCGCTCCGGTCCATTACACAGGGCAGGGCTAAATTCAAAATGAGTTTCCTGGCCTATGAAGCAGTACCGTTTGAAATGCAGCGGAAGCTGATTGATGACTACGCGAAGCAGGCGAAGGAAGAATACGCATAATAAACAGATACGAACTGTCCTTGTTTGAAAAGGCTGCCCAATGGCAGCTTTTTTTATTCTTAGTTTCAGTAGTTTTATCACATGGAGAATTTACCGGATCTTGCTGAACCAAAATGGTTTTTACTGGCCTCCCTGATCGTGTACGCGGTGGTGGTGGGCCGCTATTTCCTGATCTCCGGAATTTTTTATGCTGCATTTTATGTCTGGTTCCCCGGCAAATGGAAAAAGAAAAAGATCAACCAGCGGGAATACCCGGCCGGGCAGTTCAAACAGGAGATCCTGCGCAGCAATATCACTGCTGTACTGTTTGGCTTTTCCGGAGCCCTGTTACTACTGTTATGGCAAAAGGGCTATGCAAAGATCTATATGGAACCGGGTGCCTATCCGTTGTGGTGGCTGCCCCTGAGTTTGATCATTGCCCTGGTATTGCAGGAGACCTATTATTACTGGCTTCACAGATGGATGCATATTCCGCGTATTTACCGTATCGTGCATAAATGGCATCATGACAGCCATATCGCATCACCCTGGACCGCCTTTTCCTTCCACCCGCTGGAAGGACTGATACAGGCTATCTTTCTTCCCCTAGTCCTGCTTTTCCTGCCGATGAATGTATTCGTGCTGGTATTCATGCTGCTCATCATGTCGTTCAGCAGTGTGATCAACCACCTGGATATTGAGATCTATCCCGGCTGGTTCTCCCGTACTTTTTTATTGCGTTCCGTGATTGGCGCCACGCATCATTCCCTGCACCACAAACAGTTCAAATATAATTTTGGCCTTTATTTTACCTGGTGGGATAAATGGCTGAAGACGGAAAGTCCGGTTTACGATGAATTATTTGAGCAAAAGTCAAAAAAATAAAAGCTATCACCTGCACCCGGCATAGGACAGCAATTGGATCCCTGTCCAGTTGGAGGCAAAAGGGATAACGGCACAGATATAAGAAAGATATATCTTGTTCTTGTAGTTACTTACTCCCCACGTGCCTTTCTTGTTTCCCGTACCTCCATATTCTCTGCATAGAACGGGGTGTGCCGGATCGGCCACACTAACCACATTCAGATCGCTTTTACCGGTTGATATGAAAAGTAGCCTGCAATGGCTGTCATACGCGATCTCATTGGCATGCACCGGGCTGCTGAACCAGTTGTTCTTCGGACAACCGTAAGGGTTCCACCAGCCAACGAGCTTTATGTTTGAAGGATCTTTGATGTTCAGCACTTCCATGCCGCAATAATCGACGGCAATAAATGCGAGATCGTTATCCACAACTATATTATTATAGGCCCGTGGCTTACCGTTCATTACGGGATTGGAATATCTTCCGGCCTCCACGGGGTTTGACTTATCCTTCGTATTGATGATGCGAAGTCCGCCGGCATCAAAGCAGAGGTAAACCAGGTCGCCTTTCACCTGCATGCCTCTTGCATTAAACAACGACTTTTTCGCATGGGGATCCGGATACCTGGTGTCGGGAATAAACTTTGAAATGAACTTAATATTCATTTTGTCACGGATATCCAGCAAGACCAGTCCGTTACCCATGGCGCCGAGATACGCAAAATTATCCAGCACTTTTACGATCCCGCTGCCACCTTTGGATCCTGGCAGGGTCCAGTAACTTTTGAAAACGGGGTTTCCCGGATCAGCCACATCCACGATCGCCAGGCCGGCAGCCTGTTTGTTATTAAAGTGGTTCCCAATGGCGAGATAAACAAAATTGGCGGACTGGGTGAGGTTCATTACATGAAGGGAACCGAATAGTTTCACCGGAACCGTTGCCGCAAGCAGGGGATTCCCGTCATCCGAAACTTCATAGATCTTTAACCCTGCTTCCTTATTGGCCACATAGAGGTAGGGCCTGTCTTCCTGGTCATGCATCATGGTCATGGTGATGGCATTGCAGGCGGCCTGTATCCTGGATCTTTCCATAATGGAAAGTTTACTGCAATCCTGGGTAAATGCGTTTATAAAATAATGTATCAATGCAACAGGTAGCAGTAAACGGATATGCCAGCTTCGCATAGTAAGATTTTTACCAGGATGCGCGAAAACGGTTATACGTTGCACCATTCCGTGCTTACCGGTCCCTGTATACCGCTATAGAGGATGTTTTATCATTCCAATTGGAGATATAGAACCTGCTTTTTGAACTGGTAATAGTATAGTTTTTACCCTTAAAGTAAGGATGCTCATAAATCACCACCCTGTAACCATCCGGAACCGAAAGCGAACTGAGCGCGTCATCCGGGAAACCGATCTCTGACATGGTACCATAGGTTCCTGGAAGCAGGGAGGCGGATTGTCCCCTGTAGCTGTCATCCGTATAAATGATCACCCGCTGGCCGGCATCCGGAGGATAATACCCGCCGTTATTATCGTAACCTTTTTCCTCGATGATAAGTGAACCGATCCTGTTATTGAGGGTACTGGAAAGACAACTGGTATTGTCCGAGATCGTATAATAAGATCCGGAGAGATACTCGTTATTGATATAGACCCTTGCCCGCAGGTTGGAAGGCAGTTCGATCGAGGAAATGTCATACCGCAGCAGTCCCAGTTTATCACCCCGGTAGTTTCCGGGAGCCAGCCGGAGACTGTTACCCCGGTAACTGCATTCCGTGTAAATCGTCGCAAAGTTTGATCCGCCATATCCGTCGTTCCCACCGTATCCACCCGTCCGGTATTCGATCACCACTGACTTTATTTTATCATTGTAGGTTTTGCTGAGGCAGGACTGGTCGGTTTCAAAGGTGGCATAGTAGCCGGATGCATTATCATTGCCTGTATAGATCCTCAGCCGCAGGTTGCCGTGGAATTTGAAAGAAGATATATTGTCCTTTAAACTGCCCAGGCCTGAACCGGTATATGTACCCGGGCCCAGGCTGCGGGAATAGCCGCCTGAATAACAATCATTGTAAAAGGTGATGTAGTCGTTCTGGTTATACCCCGGCTGGTAAGTACTTTCCACGACAAGGGAAGAAGCCATATCATTCCAGGATTCATCCAGGCAAAAAATATGGGAGGTGAATGTTTTGGACCTTCCGCTGAAATTGTCGTGCTCGTACAGCGTGACCTTCATTCCGGAAGGGATCTGCATACTGGAGAGACGGTCATTATTAATTTTCATCTGGTATCCATTGTAGGTGCCCGCCTGGAGATAATAGGATTTGCCTTTGTAATTGCAATCTTCAAAAAGGGTGACATAATTCTGCGCCGAAATAATGTTGCCAAGCAGCATACCGCAGGTTGCAAACAGGAATTTCCGTAACATACGATGGGGTTTTGGTTTAATGCGTTATTACAGAAAGTTAGTAAACTTTTATTTATGAATGCGGATTTGGCAGGGTGACTTACCTTTATTTGAAAATTTGACCTCTTCATGAAGAATTATAGTATGCTTCTTGGATTTTTAACCTGCCTGTTCACCGCTAAAGCACAAAAAACGGAATTCGATAAGTACCCGGTGTATACCGGTACTGACCTGGGACTGACCTACTCGCCCGGGGAGAGCCGTTTCCGGGTATGGGCGCCTTCGGCGATGGAAGTACGTTTACTGATCTACAGCGATCATGAGAACCCCAACTTCATTGATATCTTCCCGATGAAAAAGGATAAGCAGGGGACATGGGTCTTTACCTGGAAAGGTGATCACAAGGGACAGCTCTATGCGTTCTCTATCTTCAAAGACATGCAATGGCTGGATATCGTTCCCGATCCATACGCGAAAGCGGTGGCTGTGAACGGGAAAAGGGCCGTTATCACCGATCTCCGCGAAACCAATCCGGAGGACTGGCAAAAGGATAAAAGCCCGGCTTTTGCAGATAAAACATCCGCCGTGATCTATGAACTCCATATCAGGGATGCCAGCATTGCGGCCAGTTCGGGTATCCGGGAAAAAGGAAAATTCCCGGGACTTACGGAAACCGGTACCAAAAATGCAAACGGGTATTCTACCGGTCTTGATCACCTGAAAGAACTGGGTGTGACGCATATCCACCTCTTGCCGGTGTATGATTATAACTCGCTTGATGAAAAAATGCAGTCACCCGGTTACAACTGGGGTTACGACCCCCTGAATTATAATGTACCGGAGGGCACTTATTCCACCAATGCCTACGACCCGGCTACCCGGATAAAAGAATTCAAACAGCTGATCAAGACATTCCACGACAACGGTCTCCGGGTTGTGATGGATGTAGTGTATAATCATACGGCGCTTTCGGAAAATTCCAATTTTAACCAGCTGGTACCGGGTTATTATTACCGGCACACACCGGATGGTAAATTCTCGAACGCATCCGCCTGCGGGAATGAAACAGCCAGTGAGCGGCCCATGATGCGGAAATTCATCCTGGAGTCGATGAAATACTGGGTCAATGAATACCATGTTGACGGTTTCCGGGTTGACCTGATGGGAATTCATGATATCAAAACCATGAACCTGGTCTCCACTGAATTGCATAAGCTGAAACCCAGTATCCTACTGTACGGGGAAGGCTGGACCGCCGGTAGTTCTCCGCTTCCCGATTCGCTGAGGGCCCTGAAACTAAATGCCGCCAAACTCGACCGTATCGCGGTATTCAGCGATGATATCCGTGATGCAATCAAAGGGCATGTATTTGAACATACGGCCAAAGGTTTTATCAGCGGGAAACCGGGGCTGGAGGAATCGGTCAAATTCGGAATCGTGGCATCCTGCAGGCATCCGCAGGTGAATTACCGCAATGTGAATTATTCCAAAAAGCCATGGGCTGCCCAACCCTGGCAGACCATTACCTATTGCGAATGCCACGATAATCATGTTTTGTGGGATAAGCTTTCCCTTTCTGCCGGCGATGCCACGGAAGAGGATCGAAAGGAAATGTATCGCCTGGCACTTTCGATTGTACTCAGCTCGCAGGGTATCTCCTTTTTGCATGCGGGTTCGGAATTCATCCGGACGAAAAAAGGGGTGGAGAACTCGTTCAGCTCTCCGGACAGTATCAATGCCATCGACTGGAACCTGAAGACAACGAATATTGATATGTTCGAATACGTGAAAGCCCTGGTCAAAATGCGGAGGGAACACCCGGCATTCAGGATGAAAAGCGCTGCAGCGATCGCCGCCAATCTGCGTTTCCTGGACAAACTCCCTGGCGGGGTTGTGGCCTATACGATCGAAGGCGCTAAAGCAGGCGACAATTGGAAGAAAATACTCGTTTGCTTCAATGGTACGGATACCGTGCAGACGGTATCTGCCGGTCCCAATAATTGGTTTAGTTTTATCAGGGATAACCGGGTTGTTTCCCCGGCTGCTGCGAAAGGGAAACTCAGTCTAAAGCCCCATAGCTGCAGTATTTTTTACACCCAGTGAACCATGTGTAGAATAATTTTTATTGTAACGGCGGTTCTATACTGCTTACCTGTTATCGCCCAGCGGGGTGATGAATTGCTGGTTTACGCAGTGAAGGGGAAAGTAACCTCTGTCTTTAAGAACACGGAAACAACGGTGAAGGTCGGGAAAGTGCTTTACCCGGGAATGATCCTGAAAACCGAAGAAAATGCCAGCCTGACCATGCTTTGCACAAAAGGGAAACCGATATCGGTTTCCCGCAAGGGCAATTACCCGGTTACAAAATGGAAAGATTCCTGCAAAACCGATGCGCATTCAGTGACTGCGAATTATTTCAAATTTGTATGGAGCCAGTTATACGCCTATAGTCCCGAGAATAAGGAAGAAATGCGTAAACGAAACGAGATGGCAGTTGCCAGGGGAGAACCTTTCGAGACAATTCAAACCAAAAAACCGAAGAAATTGGTTTTCAGCAAGGGGATGGATATCGTCTGTTATGACGGCCGGCACTTTCCCTTATCCTGGAATATCCGTTATTACAGCGGGCCCTATTATTTTAAACTGTATGATGCCAGCGGAGGAAAACTGCTGTACCAGGACAGCCTGTACAACAATTTCATTTCATTAGACAGCCTGAAACAGTTCCTGGTTACCGGTAAAAAATACCAATGGACCGTTTCCGCAAAGGGAATACCCGTCTCTGCAAAAAAAATGATTTATGCTGTTCCTGTCGCGGAAACTGAAAAGTTAAGGCTTTTCTTATCGGCTCCTTTGGGAATAACCGAAGATACGGCTGCCGTATTTTTCAGAACGGCCTATTTGATGGAACAAAAACATTACCTGGCGGAAGCTTATGAATGGTACCTGAAAGCCGGTCATCTGGATCCTGAAATGGAACTGTACAGGGATCAGATCATCCGGTTCAGGAATGAATTCTGGATACGGTAAATCCTTTATTTGCTGTCTTCGTTATCAATCCGTTTACCGATCAGGTACCCGGCAGCCCCTCCCAGTAACATACCCACGATGAGCCAGAGCATAGAACCCTGGGTAGCGAAATAACCGATAGCGAAACCGGTCAATGCCCCGGCAATAGTAAATACGGATATCGCTTTGGCCCTGCTTTTCGGAGAGGTGACATTCGTGTCATGCGTTTGTTTGAACTGACGAACATGTGTCTTATGCTTTTTTCTGTGGTGCGGGCGGGCCATCTTTTTTTTGTTTGAAATTACAAAATCAGGTAATTAATTCCACAAAGGATATTTTTATGGTTCAATTCAGCCTATGCACTCCTGGTCCGGCTCGGTCAAAATACTGAATATTGAGAATAAACCGCCTGTTGAAGAGGGGGCAAAGGTATTACCTGGTTTTCTTCCGTTGGAGTCCGGCGCTGTAGCATTCAATCATTATCCGGATTGCCAGCAATTGGTCATCTGGCTTCCCCGTCCCGGGAAAGAGTATGGCGAACTTCGGATAAGGGATGCCGGAACCGGCGAAAGCATTGAGTCATGGCCTGTTGGTGATAAACTGAGCGGGGCTATCCAGATTTTATGGGATACGTTATACTTGCCACCGGGCTCATACCGCATTGAAATCGACCACTGTGAATCAGGCAAACATATAATCGATCTCATTAAATACAAAGAAGGCGAAGATATCCCGGATGATACCGTACCCATATTGCAACCGGAGACCGGGCATGAACCCATCGTGTACAGGGATGGTTCTGGTAAAATCATCGTTGATGAGGACCTCCTTCTCCGGGAAAAGGTGCTGAAAGATATCGCGGACAGGTTCAGCCGGCATATCGAGTATGAGAGCAGCGGCCGGTCAGGAACCGTGATCTATGTTGAAGGGGAGACCCGGGTCCCGTTTTATTACGAACTCGGGGGAGGTGATTGTGTGGCATACATAGAACTTCCTGCAGCCGGCAAATGGGAGAGCGAAACAAAAATGCCTCTTGAGCGGAGAGAGGATATCATCCAATTCACGGCGGCATCTGTTCATTCACGGCAGGCTCCCAACTGCAGAGTGGAGATAAGCGATGAGGCAATTAAATACTTCCATAAATAATTACCGGGATTCACGGTTACAAAAGCAGATCCTGATATTACTTAGAATGGTAACCGATTATATCATTTAAAGTAATAACCATGAAAAACGCGATCGTACTTGGCTTTATCTCCGCATCTTTATTTACTTCCTGCAGCAAGACCGGCATTACGCAAAACGGGGAAGCCGCAGGCAACACGACGGTGGTGTCTTCTGCAGCAGTGCCGTCTGCCACCACCACTTCATTCATCAATGAATTCAGCGGGGCAACCGGTGTGGAATGGCAGCGTAACAGCAGCAACCTTTTTACCGTTCAATTCAACTTCAGCAGCCAGCGACACAGCGCCGGGTACGATGACAACGGACACCGGTCATCCCATTCCGTTATTTGCACGGACGGACCGGTTCCGCAGGTTATCCTGGATGCGTTTCGCGCGC
The DNA here is from genome assembly GCA_964516445.1 of uncultured Chitinophaga sp. Lineage (GTDB taxonomy): Bacteria > Bacteroidota > Bacteroidia > Chitinophagales > Chitinophagaceae > JJ008. The sequence continues at coordinate 8,172 of CAZEZE010000068.1, forward strand.
TTTACCCAACTGATAATGTGTATGAATGGAAATTAAGGAACGACGGCACCTGGAAGGCTCATATCATGCGCGGTGCTGTAAAATACGAAGCGACTTTTTCCGCAACCGGCACATTGCTAAAGTTTGAGCGGTCAAACTGAGAATTAAAATAAGCACGTACGCAACCGCCCGTTTACCCGGGCGGTTTTTTATTGCATACCCAGTTTCCGTTTCAGGCTTTCCGGCAATCCTTTTTTATTCACAAAAAGGATTACGGTTTTCATCCTGAAATAATTTTCTTCCATATACAGGTATCCTTTGTATTTGCTGAGCCAGGTCCCCCATGAATTCTTCAGCCGGTACCATCTTTTACCGTGCTCATCAAAACCGGAACCGGTTACCTGCAGCATATGGTCTCTTTCGGTCACTTCCGTTCTGTAGTTTTCCAGCCGTTGCTCATCATATTGCCAGCCGGAATCGGCCAGCGCTGCAAAGCCTCCAAAAAAATTAAAACCGGTTTCGGTGACATCTCCTTCCCAGCCAACGGACCAGCCTTTTCGGAGAGCCGTGTCCACGATCATTTGCATATCAGCAAGGCTGATGTTCCAGAAACTGTCATTGGCCCAGTTGTACTTATCCTCCAGGATGAACTGTTTACACAATGGCTTATCGGAAAAGGAGACCAGTTCTGCATAATCATCTCCGAAACGAAGTATTTCTTTTGCAAAGGTCAGGGCCGTAAATTGTTTTCCCTTCCAGGTGAATCGGTCAGGTACTTTGCCAAGGTACCTGTCCAGCGTGTCATTCAACTGCCGGAGGTCTTCCGTGTCCATCCGGGTTTTACCGGCCCGCAACATTCCGTTAACACAAAATTTCATGGCCGTGTCCAGCCGTGCATGGTTATGACTGTATTGTTCATTCGGTTTCCCGTTATATATCTCTTCGGGCACCATCCCGTATTTGTTCACCACCCTGATCACATCATGGAATTGTCCGCCTCCTTCAAAATAGGTCTTTCCGCCGGTGGCAAGGAACCGGGCAGCCTTATCGATATACGCATACCTCGCAATGAACATCTCGGAAAGATTGAGCCGGGTATTGAATTGTTTTATCATATCACTTTCGAATACGGAATTCGTACCGAATACCCAGCAGGTGGGACTCTGACCCTGGTCCTTGACATTGGTGCATTCAACAGAATCGGTCAGTCTGATACGGTCAGTGGCCGGTTGCTCCGAAAACTGCGCCTGTGCCCAAATGGAGCAGCCAGTAGTAAAAAGGATCAACAACAGCTTTTGCATGAGTCGGCTTATTTTCCGAAAACTAAAAAACATGTTCTGAAACGTAATACCCGGTTCAGGGTATTAACAAAAGAGCAGGTTTAAGCGCATTTTCCAGCTCATTGCCTGGTCAGCATGCATCAAATTACGGAACCTTATCGCTGATCAGCTGACACTGCCTGTCGCAGCTCATAGGCCAATCGGCATACAATCGTTAACTTCGCGCTTCAATTAACAATCATATGAAAGAAGTATATATCATTTCAGCTGTTCGAACTCCATTGGGCAGTTTTGGGGGTGTATTAAAGAGCCTGTCCGCCACGCAATTGGGAGCGATCGCCATTAAAGGTGCATTACAAAAAGCGGGTGTGGATCCCGGTAAAGTAAATGATGTTCTGATGGGCTGTGTTTTACAGGCCAACCTTGGACAGGCCCCTGCCCGGCAGGCGGCTAAATTTGCCGGTCTGCCCAACGAGGTAAATTGTACTACCATTAATAAAGTCTGTGCCAGCGGAATGAAAGCGATCGCGCAGGCCGCGCAAAGTATTTTACTGGGTGATGCGGACATCGTGGTGGCTGGTGGCATGGAAAGTATGAGTAATGTTCCTTTTTACGCGGATAGTGTGAGGTGGGGTAACAAATATGGAAACACCAGCCTGGTGGACGGGCTTGCCAAAGATGGTCTGACTGATGTATATGACGGAAAGGCGATGGGTAATGCGG